>JBFGQE010000012.1:0-21392 GCA_041564355.1 Gammaproteobacteria bacterium
CAGTGGATGGAAGGTCACTGGGACCGCGCGAGCCTGACCTGGGACCGGGTGCTCAGCGATTATCCGCGCGACGCGCTCGCCCTGCAGCTCGGCCACCTAACCGATTTTTACCGCGGTGACAATGTCAACCTGCGTGACCGGGTCTGCCGCGTGATGACCGGCTGGGACAAGGGATTACCGAGTTATTCCTACGTGGTCGGCATGCAGGCTTTCGGCTTCGAGGAGTGCAACCAGTACCCGACCGCCGAGGCGGCAGCAATGACCGCGCTGGATATGGAGGCGCGCGATCCCTGGGCCGTGCACGCCCTTGCGCACGTGCTCGAAATGCAGGGACGCTACGACGAGGGCAACGCGATGTACCGCGAGCGCGAGCCGGACTGGGCGCCGGACAACGGTTTCGCCTTCCACAACTGGTGGCACCTCGCGCTGTATCACCTCGAAACCGGGGATTACGACGGTGCGCTGGCGCTCTACGATGAGCAAATACTGCCGCAGGACTCGGACCTGTCCCTGCAAATGCTCGACGCTTCCGCGCTACTGTGGCGACTCTATCTGCTCGATGTCGACGTCGGCGAGCGCTGGGAACGGATCGCCAACCTGTGGGCCAACAAGACCGAACTCGAGAACGGCTACTATGCGTTCAATGACCTGCACGCGGTCATGGCCCTCGTCGGTTCGGGCCATCTCGCCGCGGCGCGCGAAGTGCTCGCCGCGGTCGAGGCGGCGGCGCAGGATAACCCCGGTGTTACGCGGATGATGGCGCGCGACGTCGGCGTGCCGGCCTGCCGCGCGCTGATCGATTTCGCGCAGCAGGAGTATCGCGCGGTCATCGATTCGCTGTTGCCGCTGCGCACGGTCGCGCATCGCTTCGGCGGCAGCCACGCTCAGCGCGACCTGATCACGCAAACCCTGATCAACGCGGCACTGCACGCTGGCGACATGAATCTCGCCCGCAGCCTGGTCAGCGAGCGACTAGTGCATAAACCGTTTACCCCGCTGAGCCGGTATTACGCGGACAGGCTGACAGGGTAAACCGGCCGGGCTCACTGCGAAACTCGCGCCACGGTCGGCGCAGAGTACGGCGAGCCTCCTCCTCTCGGCTGATGCAGCGAGACAGAATGCATCGTCGTATTTCCGCTGGCAGGGTACCATGTTCAATTCCTCCAATTGTGATATATAGGCCCCTGAAATAGTCAACCCGGTCTTATGCTCAACCAGATCCTGATATTACTGTTTTTCTCCGTGGTCAGCGTGGCCCTGTTTCGCCGCCTCGATATCCCGGCGGTGCTCGGCTACCTCCTGGTCGGCCTGCTCGCCGGTGACCACGCGCTGGGCCTGATCCACGACACCGATGCGATCAGACATATCGCCGAGATCGGCGTGGTTTTCCTGTTGTTCACGATCGGCCTCGAGGTTTCGATTCCGCGCCTGATCGCGATGCGCGGCATCGTCTTCGGCATCGGCGTGGTCCAGGTCCTGGTATCGACGATCAGCACCATCATCCTGGGAATCTGGTTGGGTCTGTCATGGCAAGCGGCGTTCGCGGTGGGCGGCGCGCTGACCATGTCGTCTACCGCGATCGTGGTGAAGCTGCTCACCGAGCAATACGAACTGCACGAGCCGCACGGCAACATTTCGCTGGGCGTACTGTTGTTCCAGGACCTCGCGGTGGTGCCTTTCCTGGTGCTGATCCCGATTCTGGCCGAACCGACCACGGATTCACTAATCGTGCCGATCAGCCTGGCGCTGGCCAAGGGCGCGCTCGCATTCGCGATCATTTTTTATATCGGCCAATACCTGATTCGTCCGGCCGTGCGCATGGTCGCGTCGACCCGCTCCAACGAGCTGTTCACCCTGTTCATCCTGTTGACCGCGCTGCTTGCGGCCTGGATGACTTACCAACTCGGACTGTCGCTTGCGATGGGCGCATTTCTCGCCGGGATCATGCTCGCCGAGACCGAGTATCAGCACCACGTCGAAAATGAAATCAGGCCGTTTCGCGACGTGTTAATGGGCCTGTTTTTTATTTCCGTCGGGTCGCAGTTCGACTGGCAGGTCATTATCAACGAACCGATTCCGACCCTCGTGCTGACCGCCGGGCTGATGTTCGGCAAGGGCATCGCCATCATGGTGATCACCGCCTACGCGGGATACAGCCGCGGCGTCGCGATCCGTGCCGGCATCCTGCTCGGACAGGGCAGCGAGTTCGGCTTCGCGCTGCTCGCGGTGGCGTTGAGCACCGGCCTGCTCGATCTCGGCCTGAGCCAGCCGATCATCGCCGCGATTATCCTGAGCATGGCGATATCGCCGATGCTGATTCGCCATAACGAGGAAATCGCCTGTCGCTTCGCGCCGGGGTATGCAGACCGTTTAAGCACCAGCGAGGCCGGCCTCGAAGAGGCCTGCCGCGATCTGAGTGGCCACGTGTTGCTCTGCGGATTCGGCCGCACCGCGCAAAACCTCGCGCAATTCCTGAAGCGCACCAGCATTCCGTTCATCGCGCTCGAGATCAATACCGACATCGTCACCGACGCGCGCGAGGCGGGAGAGCCCGTGTATTACGGCGACAGCGGCAATCCCGACATCTTGCGCCTCGCCGGCATCGAGCGCGCGCGCGTGCTGGTCATCTCCTTTACCGAGGTCAAGACCGCGGAACGCATCGCCCGCGCCGCGCGAGAAATGTGTCCAAACATCCCGATGCTGGTGCGCACGCTGGACGACCGCAATCTCGAACGCCTGCTCGAAAGCGGCGCGGATGAGGTGATCCCGGATACGGTGGAGTCGAGCATGATGCTTGCTCGGCATACGCTGAACGTGCTCGGGGAAGACCCGGAATCGATCGATGAAATGCTCGACGAGGCGCGCGCGGGGCACTACGCACGCGTGCGCGCATTCTTTCACAGTATCCGCGACGTCAAGGTGGGACCGTCCGAGGAGCATTACCTGCACAGTATCGAAATGCTCGGGAGCTACCACGCGGTTGGCCGCAGTATCGAGTCGCTGAACAAGCTGCGTCGACTCAAGATTATCGCCCTGCGGCGTAACGGCGTAACCAGCGAGAATCCGCTTCCCGACGTCGAAATCGAGTCGGGCGACGTGCTCGTGGTCGAGGGCCACCCGGACGAAATTCAGGCAGCGGAAATCGAAATCATGTGCGGGTTGTAGCGGCGCCCAATATGGAATTAACCTGGAAACTGCGGGTTTCGCGGCGGGCGCGCCACGCGCGTCTGCAGATCCGGCCCTATGGCGGCCTCGAGGTTGTCATCCCGACGCGCTTCCCGCGCAGCGAGGTAGCGCACCTGGTCGAGCGGCACGCCGGCTGGGCGCGCAAGCAACTGGCGCGGCAATCGCGCCTGCTCGACGCGATCCGCTTGCCGGAATCGATCCACCTCGCCTTCGATGACAGCGTTACGCCGATTCACTACGTTCACGCTCGCAGCGGCGAAACCGCGGACCTGTTCTCCGAACCGTCGACGCGGAGCCTGACAGTCGACGCGGCCTGCGATCGCGAGGCGATTCGTCGGCTACGGCAGTGGATTCGTCGGCGTGCGCAAGAATTGTTGCCGCCCCTGCTGCGCGAACTTTCGACGCGCTCCTGCCTCGACTACGCGCGCGTCACTATCCGCAGCCAGAAAACACGCTGGGGCAGTTGCTCGTCACGCGGCAGCATCAGTCTGAACGATCAATGTCTGTTTTTACCCGCAGCGACCGTCGAGTACCTGATGATCCATGAACTTTGTCACACGCGAGAGTTAAACCATTCACGCCGGTTCTGGGACCTCGTTGCCAGTCATTTCCCGGACTACCGGGCACAGGAAAAATTGCTCGGCCGTCCCCGGGACCTCGTGCCGGACTGGTTCCTGTTCGACCTGTACAACCCCGAGGCCGACGAGCGGGACTGACGCTCAGGGATGCAGCGCGCGTTGCATGAACTGGATGTCATTCTCGATCAGGAGGTTCTTCGCGCGCGACAACTGACTGTTGCTGACAAAGGGTCCCAGCTGTACGCGATGCCAGGTATCCTGGTTGACCACTGCCGGCTGGATACGCGCCTCGAGACCGAGAAGCGCAAGTTGCGCCTTCAGGCTGTCCGCCTCGCCCAGGCTTTGAAACGAACCGACCTGCAGAATGACCTGCTCGCCAGCTTCCTTGTTGATCACCGGATTTTCGATCGCTTCGCGATCCGCTTCCGAGATCGGGATTTCGACTTCACGCCGGGGTAAAACCTCGTAAAAGTCGATAGTCGGCTTGTTCTCACTGCCGCTGCTTGGCTGCGCCGGCTGGTCGACCCGCACGTGATTCACGATCCGCTGGTCGAGAAACAGAATGAACGCGACAAAGGACAGGAGCAGCGTAATCAGCGCTACCCAGACCCAGGCCGAAGTCGATTGCTGGCGTGCCACCGCGGGGCCTACATTTTCTCGGGTGCGCTGACACCCATCAGGCCGAGACCGTTACGCAGCACCTGGCCGACCGACTCGGCCAGCGCAATGCGCGCATCGCGCAGTTCGGCGTCGTCGACGATAAACTGGTGAGCGTTGTACCAGGAGTGGAACTGGTTGGCGAGCTCGCGCAGATAATTGACGATCAGGTGAGGCTCGCGTCGGCGGGCCGCGGACAACACGCGCTCGGGGAACAGCGCGAGCTGTCTGATCAAAGCCTGCTCGTGTTCCTGTTCCAGGCGGGCGAGATTCGCCTCGCGCGGCACGACGTCGATTCCTTTTTCGACGCACTGGCGGTGCACGCTACAAATCCGCGCATGCGCGTACTGCAGGTAATACACCGGGTTGTCATTGGACTGCTCGCGCGCGAGGTCGAGGTCGAAATCCATGTGATTATCGGCCTTGCGCATCACGTAGAAAAACCGGGCCGCATCGAGACCGACGTCTTCGCGCAATTGCCGCAGCGTGACGAATTCCCCGGAGCGCGTCGACATCGCTATTTTTTCGCCTTTTTCATACAGGCTGGCGAACTGCACCAGCTCGATTTCGAGTTTATCGGCGTCGTAACCGAGCGCGCTCAGCGACGCCTTGACCCGCGCAATGTAACCATGATGATCCGAGCCCCAGATATTGATCATGGTGTCGAATCCCCGATCGAACTTGTCCACGTGGTAAGCGATATCGGATGCAAAGTAGGTGGTCAGGCCATTTTCACGCCGAACCACGCGATCTTTTTCGTCGCCGAAGTCGGTCGAGCGGAACCACAAGGCACCTCCTTCGTAATACAGGTGACCCCGCGTATCCAGGCGCTCTATGACTTCGTCTATCAGACCCTGGTCGCCGAGCGAGCGTTCCGAGTACCAGCAGTCGAACTCGACGCCAAAGGCGCGCAGGTCGTCCCGAATCACGTCGACCAGCGTGTTCAAAGCGAGATCGAAGACAATGCGATAATCCTCGGCGCCGAGCAGTCGCTGCGCATTTACGATCAACCCGTCAATATGTTCTTCCTTGTCGCCAGCCGGCCCGTCGGCGCTGACATCGGCATAAACTTCCGTGGCCGCACGGCGGAAACGCTCGCCATTCTCCCGGTGCAGCGTCGCGGCGATATCCCAGACATAATCGCCGCGGTAGCCATTACTCGGAAAAGCGATGCTTTCACCGCAGAGCTCGAGGTAACGCAGCCAGGTCGAAGCGCCTAGAATGTGCATCTGGCGTCCCGCGTCATTGACGTAATATTCCTTTTGCACGTCGGAGCCAACGAAGGCGAGCAGGTTAGCCAGCGTTGCGCCGAACGCGGCGCCGCGGCCGTGACCAACGTGCAGCGGCCCGGTCGGATTGGCCGATACGAATTCAATCTGGAAACGCTTGCCCTGCCCCTCGGCGCTTCGGCCGAAGTCATCGCCCTGTTCGAGTATGGTCTTGATTACCGCGTGGCTGGCCGCGCTCTCGACGAAGAAATTGATGAAACCGGGGCCGGCGATCTCGACCCGGTCCAGCGGCGCGGCGATTTCGATTTGCGCGACGATCAGCTCGGCCAGCGCGCGCGGCGCCATAGCGGAGGATTTCGCCAGCACCAGCGCAATATTCGTCGCAAAATCGCCCTGGCTGGCCTCCTTCGACGGGGTCACCTGGATGCTGGTTTCGAGATCTGCCGGAATCTGGGACCCCTGCGCAAGCCGCTGAAGCGCCTGCGCGATCAGATCATGGATGGTTTGCTTCAAAAGCGAGCGCCCGTGCGGGAAAAAATGATCGGGAATTCTACCCGACCCATGACCCCCCGACCACCTCCATTTCCAACTAGTTCTCCCAACCCGCCAACTGTATGAGCTATACCGCCAGCTGGCTTGACTCCGCTAGACGCCGTCAGCGTGAGGCCGCTCTCGAAACCGTGGTATTGACGGCCGCGAAGCCCGGGCGCACAAAGAAGTCTCCGCAGCGTTTGTCGAGCGATAACTGCCGCTGTCATGCTTTGCCGCAAACAGCGACCACGGAGCTTTCGAGCGTAGCTTGTACCGGACCCCTGATGCCAGGATGGGACAGGGAGGCCTATTCGCGGGGACGCCGTGAATAGGCCTCCCTGTAGGCTCGAGCGCGACGTCCCTGTCGCGCCCCCCGCGAATAGGCTTCCTTTCCCGGCGATAATCCAGGGCATCGTCTCGATTGAAATTCAGAGGTCGTGAGCGTCGACGTCGATGGTCCAGTTGACACGCGATCCCGACGGCAGTTCCTGAATCTGCGGCATGGCGTCGTGCAGCACCGCGCGCAAGGCCTGATAGTCCGCGGACAGCAGGCACAACTGCGCCCGATAGCGCCCGATGCGTCGCGTCATCAAAGCCGGCATCGGTCCGATGCAACTGATCCCGGTAAAGCGCTCGGCAGCCTGCAGCAGGGTTTTAATCTGTTCCAGTTTTTGCAGCGCCAGGTCCAGTTCGAGCGCGTCGGCACGGAACATCACTACCCGGGCGAACGGCGGAAAGCCGAGGTCGCGGCGTTCCTGTAACAGCCGCTCGGCGATGCCACGATAGTCGTCGCGCATCAGCGCCTGCAGCAACGGGTGCGACGGGAAACGCGTCTGCACCAGTGATTCACCCTCGCGGTCGCCGCGTCCAGCGCGACCCGAGACCTGGAACAGGGTTTGCGCGAGGCGCTCGCTGGCGCGATACGATGCGCTGAACAGCGCCTGGTCGGCGTCGAGGATTACGCTTAGCGTGATTGCCGGGTAGTCGTGCCCCTTGGCAATCATTTGCGTACCGATCAGGATGCACGGATCACCGCTTTGCAGCTGCTCGAGGCGGCTGCGCAAGGCTTCGCGCGAGCCCGCCGCGTCCCGATCGATACGCAACACCGGGAACTGCGGGTAGCGCGCGGCCAGGCCATGCTCGAGCTGCTCGGTGCCGATGCCGTAATGCCTGACCTCGTCGTGGCCGCATTGCGGGCAACAACGCGG
Organism: Gammaproteobacteria bacterium; assembly: GCA_041564355.1. GTDB lineage: Bacteria > Pseudomonadota > Gammaproteobacteria. The sequence continues at coordinate 7,390 of JBFGQE010000012.1, forward strand.
AACGCCACTGCAATACCCGCAGTGGTGGCATTGCAGCGACTGCACCGACTGATGCAGCGTCAGGCGTGCATCGCATTGCGGACACAGCGCCTGCCAGGCGCATTCGTGGCACATCACGACCGGCGCGAAGCCTCGCCGATTCAGGTACAATAGTACCTGGCCGTGGCGCTCGAGGTGCTTGTCGATCGCCGCGAAGATCCGTGCGCTGATGCCGAAAGTCAACTTGCTGTCGCCGGTGTCGATCAGCTGCATCGCCGGTGGCGGGAACCGGGTCGGGCGCTGGTCGAGGCAATAGCGATAGTAGGTATCGCGCGCGCAATTGTTGATGCTTTCCAACGAGGGCGTCGCCGAGCCGAGCAGTATCGGGATGTCGAGCATTTGCGCACGCTTGATCGCAACGTCGCGAGCGTGATAGCGAACCCCGTCCTCCTGGCGGTACGAATGATCATGCTCTTCATCGATAATAATCAGGCCGAGCCGATCGGCCTGCGAGAACAGGCTCGATCGCGTGCCCAGCATGATACTGACTTCGCCGCGGCGAAACCGATCCCAGGCGCGGTAGCGTTGTAACTCGGTCAGGCCCGAATGCGAAGTCACGAAGCAGGCACCGAAGCGCCGCTCGACGCGCTCGACCAACTGATTGGTCAGGCCGATCTCCGGCACCAGGTAAATCACTTGCCTGCCCAGGGCCAGTTTCTGTTCAATCAGTCGCAGGTAGATCTCGGTCTTGCCGCTGCCGGTAATACCGTCGAGCAGGTGTACCGCAAAGCCCTCCAGGCGGGATTCAAGTTCGTTCAGGATGCCGGCCTGCTCGGTGCTCGGCGTCGGGCGGTCGGTCCGCCGTGGCAGTTCTGGCGTATCGGCCTGCAGCCAGTCCCAGCGAACCAGTTGGCGCTCCATCAACGCGCGCACCACCCCATGCCAGTTCGGATTAACCTGTTTCAGCCCGGCTGCGGTCAATCCGGCCGGATTTTGCAGCAGCGCGCAGCACAGCTCGAACTGTCGCGGCGAACGTTTCTCCAGCGCGTCGATTCGCTCCGTGTCGGGATCGACCAGAAAGTAGCGCTTGACCCGGGTCGGCTGATGCGCGCGCGCGCCGCGCAGGTAGCCCGGCAGGCATTGAAACACGACTTCGCCGAGCGGTTGCAGGTAATATTCGGCAAGCCAGCGGGACAGTTCGAGCATGTGCGCGTCGATGACGGGCCCGTCATCGAGTTTTTCCAGCACCGCTTTGATCCGGGAAGGATCCAGGCTGCTGGATTCGACCGGCTCGAGCAGAATCCCGATCCTTGCCCCGTTGGCGAAGGGTACGCGGTAGCGCGCACCGGGCTTCAGCTCATCCGCGCCGTCGACCGCGTAGTCGAATACGCGGTATAACGGCAGGGCGATAGCGAACGTTGCGAGGCGGGACAGCGGCACGCGATGTACTCGGGCGGAAAGCTGAATCATACTCGAAATTCCAGGCCGGCTCAGCCCGAAAACGGGGGCAAAAACCGAAACCATTTAGAACCCAAACTTAAAGTCACTTCTAGCAAGTAAAAGCTAAATTATTAAGAAACCGTGACAATTGGATTTATCCACATTTTCTGTGGATAACTCTGTGCATGAAATGCAAAAAACAGCCTACAGGCCGCATTTTCCCTCGCCATCGGTTAGATTGTTCATTTTTTCAGCGAATTTATTTCTGCATATAAATCAATTAGTTATAACCACTGATTAAAACTTGACCGGTTTTTTTGGATGGTTCTAGGGACAGACTCGAAGCCTGCTTCATTCGTGTGCATATCTTGCTCGTGTCAATAGGAGAAGCAGCATTTTTCGCTTGATTTTTTCAATTGATAACATTAATTCAATAGCATCAGGCAAATTTCGTCGAGCCAAAAAAGTTATCCACAGGGCAGGCGGTGACATTCCGCGACGCGGAGATTAAACTGGCCGCAATTTTTTGTCTGGAGTAAGCGCAATGCCTGCCACGACCGCGGTGTTACTGACCAACCTCGGCACGCCCGACACGCTTGATCGCGCTGCGGTGAAACGGTTTCTTCGCGAGTTTCTGTCCGACCCGCTGGTCGTGCGGGTTCCGCGAGTGCTGTGGCTACCGTTGCTGCATGGCGTCATCCTGCCGTTACGCAGTGGTAAGACCCTGAACGCCTACAGCCGAGTCTGGGGAGAGAATGGTTCACCGTTGCTGCATTTCGCGGAAAAGCAACGCGGCGCGCTGCAGGAATTGCTGCCCGAACAGGCCAGGGTCGATCTCGCGATGCGCTACGGCAATCCCTCCTACCCATCCGTGTTGCGCTCCCTGCTCGAAGCGGGTGTCGACCGTATCGTCGTGCTGCCTCTCTATCCGCAATATTCGGTAACCACGACCGCAACCAGCTACAAGCATTTAATCGCGACGCTGAACCGGCTTGGCTACGCACCGACGATCGAGTTCATCGGCTATTACCCCGATCATCCCGCTTACATCTCGGCGCTGGCCGACTCGGTGCAGCAGCACTGGCGTCAGGGGAAACGACATTTACTGATGTCGTTTCACGGCTTGCCACAGACAAACGTCGATCGCGGCGACCCCTACCAGGTGCAGTGCGAAACGACTGCGAAACTGCTTGCAGCGAGACTCGAGCTGGCGGATGACGACTGGTCCATCGGTTACCAGTCACGTTTCGGTAAGCAAACCTGGATCCAACCCTACACCTCGGACGTGCTGCACCGACTGGTCGATCGCGGGGTGACCGCGGTAGACGTGATCTGCCCGGGGTTTTCCGCGGACTGCCTCGAAACGCTCGACGAAATCGAGGTCGAGTACCGCGACGAATACCTCGGGCTCGGCGGCAAGGAGTTTAGCTATATTCCGGCGCTCAACGACCGCGCGGCGCATGTCGAAATGATGCGAGCCCTGGTGCAGCCCTACCTGTCAGACGGGTAAACGCCGAATTCGATTTGAATTAATAGTAGCATGCGTGATCTATAACGACTCCCGGCCACGCAAGTCGTGCCCAAACCTGACCGAGTTCTGAGCCATGTTTAAATCGTTTTTTCCGAATCCGAAGCTGTTCTTTCTTTCCGTGGTAGCTTATTCGGCCGTTTGCAGTTTTATCTGGTACGGATTCAACGATCGCATCGGGGCGCTGCTCGGTTTCGATCTCTCGCCGCAAGAACCGGTCATCGGCCTCGGGCATTTCGTCACCGACTCGTTCTTATTGTTCTACCTGTATTATTTCACCTGCACCGCGCTGTTCGCGCTGTTCTGGTTCAGAGTTGCCCGGCACCCGTGGCAATGGTGGTCGATCGTCGGTTCGGCATTGATCCTGTTCTCCACCTATTACTCGGTGCAGGTTTCGGTCGCGATCAATAACTGGCGCCGGCCGTTTTTCGACCTGGTGCAAAATGCGCTGGGCGGATCGGCAGCGCAGGGCGGCGACAGCATCGAATCGGTCGCCTCGGAAGAAACGATCAATACCGTATCGGGGCAGTTATTCGACCTGATTCTTATTTTTGCCGAAATCGCGTTCCTCGCCATATTCGTGTTCGTGATCACGCGCTTTTTCGTCAGTCATTTCATCTTTCGCTGGCGCACCGCGATGAACGATTACTATACCTCGAAATGGGAAGAGGTACGCAGTATCGAGGGTGCATCACAGCGTATCCAGGAAGACACGATGCGCTTCGCCGAAATCATGGAAAACCTGGGGGTACAGATCGTCGATGCCGTGATGACGCTGTTCGCGTTCCTGCCGGTACTCTGGGCGCTTTCCCAGTACGTCAAGGTGCTGCCCATCGTCGGGGAAATAGCCTACCCGCTGTTCGTCGCGGCATTGGTGTGGTCGATTTTCGGCACCGGCCTGCTGGCCCTGGTCGGGATAAAACTACCCGGGCTGTTCTTCAAGAACCAGCGCGTCGAGGCCGCGTTTCGCAAGGAACTGGTATACGGTGAAGACGACGTCACGCGCGCCCAGCCGCTAACGCTGAAAGAACTCTTTGCCAACGTCCGCAGGAATTATTTCCGCATTTACTTTCATTACATGTATTTCAATGTTGCAAGGATGCTGTATATCCAGGCGGACAACATATTCGTCTACGTGCTACTGGTACCGACGATCGCGGCGGGGGCGATTACCTTCGGCATCCTGCAGCAGATTCTGACCGCGTTCAGCCAGGTCAGCAATTCCTTCCAGTACCTGGTGAATACCTGGACGACCATCGTCGAGCTGCTGTCGATCTACAAGCGCCTGGCCTCGTTCGAAGCCGCGATCGATCATCGCCCGCTGCCGGTCATAGACCAGGTCGCGACGTGAAATCGACTCGCGGGCCCGATCGGGAATAAAATGAGCGGGCCATGTGCCTGATCCTGTTCGCTTATCGTCGCAGCGCGGATTTCCCGCTAATCCTGATCGCCAACCGCGACGAGTACTATGCCCGTCCGAGCCGCGACGCGCACTGGTGGGACGATGCCGAGATATTCGCCGGGCGCGACCTCGAGGCCGGCGGCACCTGGCTCGGCGTCAATCGTCGGGGCCGATTTGCCGCGGTGACCAACGTGCGCGAGACGGGCGGCCTGCCGCCAGGCAGGCGCTCGCGCGGCGAACTGACGCGCGATTTTCTCGCCGGCTCGAAGACCGCGGAGATCTATCTCGCCGAGGTCGCATCGCGCGCGCAGGAATACTCGGGCTTCAACCTGCTGCTCGGTGACGCGGATGCGCTCTGGTTTTACTCGAACCGCGACGACGGTCCGCGCCGCATCGACCCCGGTGTCTACGGCATCAGCAACGGTCGCTTCGACGAACCCTGGCCGAAACTCAGCTCGGGCAAGGCCGAGCTGGAAGCGCTGCTCGACGAACCGCCGAGCGCCGAGCGCCTGATGAGTATATTGACTGATCACAATATCGCCGCCGACCATGATCTGCCGCAAACCGGGGTATCGCTCCAGTTCGAGCGGCTGCTCTCGAGCCGCTTTATTCGCTCGCCCGACTACGGCACGCGCGCCTGCAGCCTGCTAGTTTACAACGGTACTTCGCGCATCGAGTTCATCGAACAGAATTATATCGACTCCGAGCACGCGGGGCTCTGCGTGCAGCAGACCTTCGAGATCCTGCCGCCATGAAGGACCGGGTGCAGCAGCTGGTGTCGGCCGAGTTCACCGACGGCCTGCTTCGGTTGCGCTGGCAGGACCAACTCAAAAGCGACTTTCACCCGTTGTGGTTACGTGACAATTGCCGCTGCGAAGACTGCGGTGACCCCGCCGTCGGTTACCGCAAACTGCGCCTGACCGAGCTCGATCCCGGGTGCCGGCCGGGGGCGCTCGAAACGGACACCGAACGACTGATCGTATCCTGGGCAGACGGGCATCGATCGGAGTACGCAGCCGGATGGCTGCGGCAACAGGCGTATGACGATGCAGCGCGACGGCGGCGAGTGTTCCGGCCACGGTTATGGGACGACTCGTTGCGGGTCGATTTTCCGCTACTGGATTACGCCACGGTCGCGGCAAGCGATACGGGCTTGCTTGAAGCACTGCACCGGGTACGCGACCTCGGACTGTGCCTGCTGCGTAACGCGCCAGCCGAGCCCGGCGTCGCCGAGACGCTGACGCGGCGCTTCGGCCTGCCGCAGGAGTCCAATTTCGGGCGCGTACAGGACCTGCTTTACGACCCCGGCAAGCGCAGCATCGCGTTCGACCTGAAAGCCCTAAAGCCGCACACCGACGAACCCTACCGCGCCTCGCCGCCCGGGCTGCTGATCTTCCATTGCATCCATCACGACCAGAGTGGCGCCGGCTGTTCATTGTTCATGGATGGTTTCGAGATCGCGGAAAAATTGCGTGCCGAGGACCTGCGGGGATTTACCGCGCTGTGCGAACATGCGCAGGCGTTTCGCCGACACTACGAGGGCGACGTCGACCTGATCGCCGAGTTCCCGATTTTGTCGACAGACGAGTTCGGCAATCTTTGCGGGATTCGGATCAACGACCGCGTCGCCGCGCCACTGTCGATTGCGCCCGAACAGATCGAGGTATACTACCGCGGCCTGCGTCGCTTGCTCGAGCTGGCCGAGGACGAGCGCCTGATGCTCAAACTGATGCTACAACCTGGTGATATCGCGATATTCGATAACCACCGCATCCTGCACGGGCGCAGCGAGTTGGCGATCGATGGCAAGCGCTGGCTGCAATGGCTGCAGATCGAGCGTGGCGATTTTCATTCCAGCCTGCGCATCATCGCCGACCGGCTCGGCCTGCCGCGTGACGCCAGGCCATTACTGCGTGGCGCTTATGGGTCAGCGCCACGCAGTCGGCAGGAATAATCCGTGACGGGCGCACGGGGGCTTGTCCATATCTAAAAAGGGGTCGAGATGAAAGTACTCGTAGTCACCGGCAGCAGCCGTGGAATCGGAGCCGAAATTTGTCGTCAGGCCGCGGCCGCTGGCTGGAAGGTCTGTATCAATTACGCGAACTCGGAAGACGAGGCCGACCGGCTAGTCGCGGATATTCGCGCGACCGGCGGCATCGCGATCGCGGTGCAGGCCGATGTCGCCGACGAAGACGCGGTCATCCACCTGTACGAGCGCGTCGATCTCGAGCTTGGCCCGGTAACCGGCCTGGTGAACAACGCGGGTGTCAACGGCGGCGGCACGCGCGTCGACGAGCTCGATCTCGCCAGCGCGCGGCGCGTGTTCGAGATTAACACGCTCGGCGGTTTTATCTGCGCCAAGCACGCGGTTCGGCGCATGGCCAAACGCTACGGCGGCGCCGGTGGCGCAATCGTCAATGTCTCCTCGGCCGCGGCGAAACACGGCGGGCCCTTCACCTACGTCGATTATGCAGCCTCCAAGGCGGCGATCGATACTTTCACCATCGGGCTCGCGCGCGAACAGGCCGACCAGGGCATCCGCGTCAACTGCCTGCGCCCGGGTATCACGATGACCGAAATCAGCAAGACTTACACCGAAGCGCATCCGGAGTACCTGGACTGGGTGCTGCCACAGGTGCCGCTGGGGCGGCCGGCCGAAGTCGAGGAAATCGCGAGCGCGGCGATGTTTTTGCTGTCCGAGCAGTCGTCCTATGCGACCGGTGCGATCCTCGACGTTTGCGGAGGGTGGGTCAGCCCCTAGATCCCGCTTGAATCTCGGGAAATTTTACTTGGAGTAAAAGCGCCGCGGCGCAACCACGATGGCCCGGAAAACTCCTTCTCGAGCGGAGAAACCCCGTCCTGATTTTTACTCTGATCCGGCGTTACAGGTTGAACAGGGTCTCGGCGTTGCAGTTCAGTTGCGCGGCCAGCTCGACCGGGTCACATTGGCGCAGCTCGGCGATGGTTTGCAGGTGTTCGACGACAAAACCCGGTTCGTTCAATTCGCCGCGATGCGTGCCGCCGGGCTGATCCGGGGCATCGGATTCGAGCAAAAGCGCATCCCCCGGCATCAGCGCGACCACGCGGCGTAGCTTTTGCGCACGCTCGAAGCCGACCGTTGCCGCAATACCCAGCCTGAAACCGAGATCGTACAACTGCCGCGCCTGTTGCTCGCTGCCGGCGAAACTGTGAACCACGCCGCGAAGGCCCGCGTGCCGGCGCAACAGGCTAATCACGTCGTCCAGGGACTTGCGCGCGTGGACGATCACCGGCAAGCCGTGCCTGACCGCCAGTTGCAGTTGCTCGCTAAACAATTGTTTTTGCCATTTTTCGTCGACCCGCGAGCGGAAAAAATCGAGGCCGCACTCGCCCAGGGCGATTGGTTTTTCGCGTTCGAGCCACTCGTCGAGTTCGCGCAGGTGGGCGAGCTGATGCTGTTCGACGAACCACGGGTGCAGGCCATAAGCGGGGTACAGTCCCGCTGCCGCCGCGCAAATCTCACGAATCTTGTCCCAGCGATTTGCCGTGGTCGCAGGAATTACGATGCGCTCGACGCCGGCAGCCACCGCGCGCGCGAGCACGTCTTCACGAATCCCGTCAAAGCGATCGTCATCGAGGTGGCAGTGACTGTCGATCAAGGACATCTATAATACGGCGTCGATACTGTCCCGCGCTCAGGTCTCGGCGCGCCGCCGCAGCAGGTCGCGGATAATCGGCGTGAGAATAATCTCCATTGCCATGCCCATCTTGCCGCCGGGCACGACAATCGTATTGCGTCGTGACATAAAAGCCCCGCTGATCATCGACAACAGGTCGGTAAAGTCGGTGTTGCGAATATCGGGCTTGCGAAACCGGATCACGACGAAGCTCTCGTCCAGGGTCGGGATGTCGCGCGCGATAAACGGATTCGACGTATCCACCGTCGCGACGCGCTGGAAATTGATATCGGTTTCGGAAAACTGCGGCGTGATGTATTTCACGTAGTCCGGCATGCGCCGCAGGATATTGTCGACGATCTCGTCCTTGGAGTAGCCGCGCTCCGCGCTGTCACGATGGATTTTCTGAATCCATTCCAGGTTGACCACCGGGGCGACGCCGACCTTCAGATCGACGTAACGGGTCAGGTCGACCGAATCGGTCTTGACCAGGCCATGCAAGCCCTCGTAAAACATCAGGTCGGTACCGGGTTCGATTTCTTCCCATGGTGTGAACTGCCCGGCGGCAAGATCGACGCCAAGCCGTGCGCCATGCTCACGCGCTTCATCGTCGTCGTGCAGATAATAGCGCCTTTTTCCACTGCCGGTCTCGCCGTAGGTACGAAACAACTGCTCCAGCTCGGCAAACAGGTTGGCCTGTTCGCCGAAATGACTGAAACTGATCCCGGCACGCGTGGCTTCCTCCATCCTGGCCTGCATCGTGTCACGATCGTAGCGGTGAAAACTGTCGCCCTCGATCACCGCGGCGCGTATCTTCTGCCGGTGAAAAATCGCCTCGAGCGCCTTTTTCACGGTCGAAGTCCCGGCGCCGGACGAACCGGTTATCACGACGACGGGGTGTTTGATCGACATGCCTGGATCCCTGAGAGTGGCCTGGCTCGATTCTAGCGCTTTTTCACGCCGCCCGCGACGCCGGCTTGGCGGCCGGAATGCCGGCCTCGCTTTGTAGCCGCCGCAAATATTGTGTACACTTGGAGCGCTATACCTGTCTCGTCTTGTCAACGCTGAAATTCTTCCGCGTTACTTGATTCAAACAGATTTTTGCGGCACAGATACCACCCGGGCGCATGGAGGAAAAGCGCACCGGGCACTACTTATTGAGGATTCGACCAGCAGTTGAGCAGACTATCGAGAATCGTCCGGGTCAGGCTTAGAAGAGTCAAACTCAGAAAGCTGCGCAGTATAAAATGGATTGCCGGCACGATTTTTCTCGCGTTCGGCTGGTACATCACCGACATCGTTCCGAGCACCGAGATCGCGTGGGTCACGGGCCTGTTGATTTTCACCATTTACCTGTTCGTCTTCGAAATCGTCAGCGTCGACGAGGCCGCGATCACGATCATGGTTCTGCTCGGGCTGTCGTCGCTGTTCGCGCCAAGCATGGGACTGGAACAGGGGCTGGTCGATACGCAGCGATTGTTCGACGGCTTCGGCAGCAACGCCGTAATATCGATTATCGCGGTCATGATCATCGGCGCGGGACTCGATAAGACCGGCATGATGGGCACGGTCGCGGGATTTATTCTGAAGATAGGCGGCACCTCGGAAAAACGTATCATTCCGATTGTCTCCGGCACGGTCGGCATTATCTCGTCGTTCATGCAAAACGTCGGCGCCGCGGCGCTGTTCCTGCCCGTGGTCAGCCGGATCTCGTCGCGCTCGGGGCTACCGATGTCACGCCTGTTGATGCCGATGGGTTTTACCGCGATCCTGGGAGGTACCGTCACCATGGTCGGATCGTCGCCGCTAATCCTGCTGAACGACCTGATCCTGACGTCGAATACCGCGCTGCCGGCCGACCAGCAAATGCAGACCTGGGGCCTGTTCTCGGTGACCCCGATCGGGCTCGCGCTGATCGCCACCGGCGTGCTTTACTTCGTGTTCTTCGGGCATTACGTGCTGCCCGCGGTGAAGACCGAAACCAGCTCGACCGTTGCCGGCAGCAGCAAGTACCTGCAGGAGGTCTACGGCGTCGACTACATGCTGTTCGAGGTGCTCGTGCCGGAGGACAGCCCGCTGGTCGGGCAGATCTTGAACGATATCGAGTCGGTGAACAAGATTCGCGTGATCGCGATCAAGTCGGTTGGTGCGGGTATGCGCGCAAGCCGCGGCGACCTGTCGCGAGATCTCGACATCGGCCCCAACACCGCGCTGGGCATCCTGTGCTCGCCGGCGAATCTGAAGGATTTCGTCGACAAGTACGGCCTGACCATCCAGAAGGGTCTGCGCGTATTCTCCGAGGTCCTGTCATCGGCGCAGGCCGGCATTGCCGAGATCGTCATCCCGCCCGGTTCGTCGCTGATCGGAAAAACGGCGCTTGATTTGTGGATGCGCAAGACCTACGGGCTCGCCATGGTCGCCCTGCACCGCGACGGTGAAACCATGGTCGAGGGCGATCATATTCGGGAAATACCGCTCGAGGCCGGCGATACGATTCTCGCGTATACGACTTGGCGCGCGCTGGCGCACATCGAGCGTGACCGCAATTTCGTTATTATCACGTCGGAGTATCCGCGCGAGGAAACCCGTCCGAACAAGGTCGGCTGGGCCACGTTCTTTTTCGCCACGGCGCTGTTCATGGTCCTGTTTACCGATCTGCGCCTGTCGGTGGCGCTGATGACCGGCGCGATCGGCATGATTATTTCCGGTGTACTCAAGATCGAGGAAGCCTATGACGCGGTGTCCTGGGGGACCGTGTTCCTGCTGGCCAGCCTGATTCCGCTCGGCCTCGCGGTGGAGACCAGCGGCACCGCGAAATGGATCGCCGAACAGACCCTGCTGGTAGTCGGCGACATGCCGATCTGGGTGATCCAGGCCGCGGTCGCGATGCTGGCGACCTTTTTCACGCTGGTAATGTCGAACGTCGGCGCCACCGTGCTGCTGGTGCCGCTGGCGGTCAATATTGCGATCGGCGTGGGCGCTAACCCGGCGATATTCGCGCTGACTGTGGCGCTGGCGACGTCGAACTCGTTCCTGATTCCGACCCACCAGGTCAATGCGCTGATCAAGGGGCCGGGCAGTTACTCGGTGCCCGATTTCATGCGCGCGGGCCTGTTCATGAGTATTCTGTTCATCGTCGTGATGATGACGATGATGTCGATCATTTTTTAGCGAACAGCAGGTCCCAGACGCCATGTCCAAGTCTCCGCCCGCGCTGCTCAAAGCGGGTCGGCGGACGGTATTCGGGGCACTCGGCGTATCCCGCCGCGTCGCCGAGATTGGTGAAGCGTTCGTCGGCCAGAAACTGCGCGGCGATCGATTCGGCATAGTCCTGCCAGTCGGTCGCAATATGTATTACCGCTCCCGGTTTGAGCGCGCCGTGGACGAGATCGCGAAACATCGCGTTGACGATGCGCCGCTTGTGGTGGCGTTTCTTGTGCCATGGATCGGGAAAGAACAGCAGGATCCGATCCAGCGAAGCCGGAGCAATCATCTGGCGCAGGACATCGATCGCGTCATGCCTGATCAGGCGTATGTTTTCGAGCCCGCGCCGGTGCAATCGATTCAGGCAACGCCCGACGCCGGGTTCGTGCACCTCGACGCCCAGATAGAGACTGTCGGGGTCGGCGGCCGCCATCGCGAGCAGCGCGTCGCCGTTGCCGATGCCGATCTCGAGCTTGCAGGCGGAAAAACCGGCGGGCAGCTCGACCGGCTCGGGTCGGTAGTCGATACCGTACTCGCGCCAGTAATTTTGCAGCGCATTTTTCTGCGCCGGCGTCATCCGTCCACCACGGCGGACGAAACTCCGGATCGATCGTTTTCGATGCTCATCGGTGGGCATAATGTGACGCGCTTCTCAAGTCGTAGGTTGTTGATTTCAGCGGATTTTAGCGCCAGGTACCGTTTGTCGGTGCTTTTTTATATCTTGTCCTCTTTCAGCGGACTTTTTTTCTCAATGGATTAGGATACAGGCATGAAAAAGAATTCAGGTTTTACCTTACTCGAGTTATTGATCACGGTCGCGCTGGTCGCCATCGTGATGGCTATCGGAATCCCGTCAATGACTACCTTTATACAGAATGACCGGCTCACGACGCAAATCAATACGCTGGTGGGTCATCTTTCTTATGCGCGCAGCGAAGCCGTCAAGCGCAGCCAGCAGGTCGCGGTTTGCGTCAGCTCCAACGGCACCGCCTGCACCGGCGGCGTAAACTGGGAAAACGGCTGGATCGTCTACGTCGATGCCGATAACAGCGGCACCTTCAACGGCGGCGAACCCATCCTGCGCGCGCAGCAGTTGCTCGACGGCGGGAACACGCTGCAACCGGCCGGCATCGGTACCCAGGTAACTTACGATTACCGCGGTTTCGTCACCACCGCCTCGGTCGGCAGCTTTTCGCTGTGCGACACTCGCGGCGCCACTTACGGTAAAGCGCTAACCATTTCGACCACGGGTCGAGTTCGTTACGGAGGAGCCGTCGCATGTTAATCGCCAGGCATCGTCAACAAGGCGTCACCCTGATCGAAGCGATGATCGCACTGCTGGTCATCTCGATCGGTCTGCTCGGTATCGCCGCGCTGCAGATCACCGCGATGAGCCAGAACACCAGCTCGCTGAACCACAGCCAGGCGGTCTGGATCGCGTACAACATGTCCGACCGTATTCGCGCGAACACCACCGAATTCAACACCTATATCGGCATCGATACGAACAACAGCTACAACCAGGACTGCATGTCGGGAGCCTGCACCACCGCGCAGATGGTCACCGCCGATGCGACCGACTGGGGCAACCTGATTGCGGCGCTGCCGGCCGGTCGCGGCATTATCGCGAATGATCCGGACGGCCTGAGCATCACCGTAATGTGGGACGACGATGGTACCGGCGCGACCGGCACCGGCTGCGGCAACGATACGAGCGTCGATTTAACCTGTTATTCACTGGTGGTGGCACCATGATCAATATGACAAGACAAGCCGGTATTTCTCTGGTCGAGGTGCTCGTCGCACTGGTGATCAGCCTGTTCCTGCTCGGCGGCATTATCCAGGTCTATACCGGGAACAAGGCTACCTTTGCGTTTACCAGCGCGCTCGCCGAAATCCAGGAAAACGGCCGTTTCGCGCTCGACACGATGAGCCAGGATTTACGCCTGTCCGCGACCCGTGGCTGCATCAGCTTCGATCCCGGCCCGCCGAGCAATATCAACAACACGATCAACGGTGGCACCTACGGTGGCTACGACAGCGATTTTCACGATTTTACCGGTGAAGAAGAGATTGAAGGCACCAATAACGATGGCCTGAATGGCTCGGACTCACTGACCGTGCGCGGCGCCAGGCCGGGCCAGCGCAACGTCGAGGGCCCGTTTACCGCGCCCACCGACCAGCGCCTGTTCACCGACACCATCGGCACGCTCACCGCGGGCGACATCATTCTCGTCGCGCGCTGCGGCGCGAACGACCTGCTGATCGATGCGGAGGCCGACATTCTGCCTGTGACCAGCGTTACCGTCGCTTCGCCGACGCAGTCGCAGATTAATCTCGGCGCGAACAAGAGCCAGCAGTTCGGCGCCGATGCGATCGTCATCGAATTGCAAACCGTGACTTACAGCATTGCCGCGGGCGCCAGCGGCGAACCGACACTGTGGCGTAACGATGGCGGTGTCGCGCAGGAGCTGGTCGAAGGCGTCGAAGAGATGCAGGTCCTGTACGGCATCGATACCGATGACGACCAGTTTCCGAACCAGTATGTCGACGCCGACAACGTCCCCGATTTCGACGACGTCGTTTCGGTCAGGATCCAGCTGCTGGTTCGCTCGATAGACGATTTCGTTACCGAGGATCCGCAAACCTATACCTTTAACGGGGCAACGGTCACGCCGGCCGATCGTCGTATCCGCCAGGTGTTTTCGACCACCATCGCATTACGGAACCGCATAGGTTGATTATGAATATTCAGTCTCCAGTCAAACAACAGGGCGTCGCCCTGGTCATCAGC
>JBFGQE010000013.1:0-21158 GCA_041564355.1 Gammaproteobacteria bacterium
AAGGTCGGTTTGAACGAAGGATTCCAGTTCAAGAACCCCAACGCCAAGGATGCCTGTGGCTGTGACGAGAGTTTTACCGTCTAGAAGCCGCCCCAACCGAATGCTGTCCCCCGATTTTAGCCAGAATTACTTCGAGCTTTTTGGTTTGCCGCCCGAATTCGATCTCGACCGGGCGGGACTGCACGCGGCGCAGCAACAATTGCAGGCGCGTTTTCATCCCGATCGTTACGTCAATGCGAGTGAACGCGATCGGCGGATCTCGGTGCAAATGGCGGCGCATATCAACCAGGCCTACGAAACCCTGCGTGACCCGGTCAAGCGGTCGCGCTACCTGCTCGAGGTAAACGGCGCCGATCTGCCCGACGAATCGGCAACCACCTCCGATACCGAATTCCTGATGGAGCAGCTCGCGTTGCGTGAATCGATCGAGGTCTGTCGTGAAAATGAAAATCCGTTACAGGAATGCTCGCGCATCGAGGCCACGCTTTCGCGGCGTGCCGACGAACTCGAGCAGGATTTCGTCGATTGTTTCTCCCGGGTCGATTTCGACGCGGCTGCGGTGGCCAGTCGCAAGATGCAGTTTATCCAGCGCATTCAGCAACAGTTGTCTGAATTACGGTTTGAGCTGGAGGAAGCCTGATGGCGCTGATGCAGATCTCGGAGCCTGGCCAGTCCAGCGCGCCGCACCAGGGTCGGCTCGCCGCCGGCATCGATCTCGGCACGACTAATTCGCTGGTGGCGACAGTGCGCAGCGGCGAAGCGGTCTGCCTGGCCGATGCGCGTGGGCGCCCTCTGTTGCCATCCGTAGTTTATTACGCCGAGACTGACACGCTGGTCGGCGATGAAGCCGCGGCGATGCAGGCCGTCGATCCGATGAACAGTATCGCGTCGATCAAGCGTCTGATGGGGCGGGGACTGGAGGATGTCCGGCAACTCGGCGACGTGCTGCCCTACGAATTCGTCAGCGCACCGGACAGCAGGCTGCCGCGCATCCGCACCCGCAGCGGCGATTTCGGCGCGGTCGAGATCAGCAGCGAGATCCTCAAGGCTCTGGCCTTTCGGGCGAGGGACAGTCTCGGCGGTGAACTCGACGGGGTCGTGATAACGGTGCCGGCCTATTTCGACGACGCCCAGCGCCAGGCAACGCGTGATGCGGCGAAGCTGGCCGGGCTTAATCTGTTTCGCCTGTTGAACGAACCGACCGCGGCAGCTGTGGCTTATGGTCTTGATCAACAGGAAGGTGGCCTGATTGCGGTTTACGACCTCGGCGGCGGCACTTTCGACATTTCGTTGTTAAATCTGAATCGTGGCGTATTCGAGGTGCTCGCGACTGGCGGGGATTCCTCGCTGGGCGGCGATGACATGGATCACGCGCTGGGTGAATGGATTATCGATCGGGCGGGATTCGATAGCATCGACGCAGGCCTGTCACGACAGATCCTGATTGCCGCGCGCAAGGCCAAAGAAGTCCTGACCAGCGAATTCTCGGCCGCGATCGAAATCGATTACCGGCAACACAACTGGAGCGGAAGCATAGACCGCGACGAGTTCGAAACGCTGATCCGCCCGTTGCTGCAGAGAACATTGAGTGCATGTCGTCGCGCCCTGCATGACGCGAAAGTCGAGAAGAGCGAAATCGCCGACGTGGTGATGGTCGGCGGCTCGACCCGGGTTCCGTTGGTACAGGCGATGGTCGGTGAATTTTTTGCCCGTGAACCGATGTGCGACCTCGATCCGGACCAGGTCGTGGCGCTGGGTGCTGCAATCCAGGCCGACATACTGGCGGGCAATAAACCCGATAGCGACATGCTGTTGCTCGACGTATTGCCGTTATCCCTGGGCCTCGAAACCATGGGCGGCCTGAGCGAAAAGATCATCGAGCGCAACACTTCGATCCCGGTGGCCCGGGCGCAGGAATTCACCACCTTCAAGGATGGGCAGACGGCAATGTCGATTCATGTGGTACAGGGTGAGCGCGAGCTGGTATCCGACTGCCGCTCGCTGGCGCGTTTCGAGCTAAGAGGCTTTCCGCCGATGGTCGCGGGCGCGGCACGAATCCGGGTCACCTTCCAGGTCGATGCCGACGGCCTGTTGTCCGTTGTTGCCGAGGAAATCACCAGCGGCGTCGCTGCCGACATCCTGGTCAAGCCTTCCTATGGCCTGACCGACGGTGAAATCGAATCGATGCTGCGCGGATCGATGGAGCATGCGCGTGAAGACGTGCAATTGCGCATGCTCAGGGAGCAGCAGGTTGAAGCCAGGCGAGTCATCGAAGCGATAGACGCGGCGCTGGCCGAGGATGGCGCGGAATTGCTGGACGATACCGAACTGAAAGGTATTGCCGCCTGCCGCGACAAACTGCTTGCGGTTATCGACACCGCGGATGCCGAGCAACTGAAAGACCTGATTCGCGCGGTCGAAGCGGCGAGCGAAGCGTTTGTCGCCCGGCGCATGAACAAGAGCGTGCGAGCCGTTCTGGCCGGTAAGCAGATCGACGAGGTCGAGGTCCGATGACGAAGATCACGATACTCCCGCATCCTGAAATCTGCCCGGAAGGCAAGGTGATCGAGGTCGAGCCGGGTATCAGCCTGTGCGACGCGATGTTGACCAATGATATCGAGATCGAGCATGCCTGCGAAAAGTCCTGCGCCTGCACCACCTGCCATGTTTACGTGCGCGAAGGCTTTGATTCGCTGGAAGAATCGAGCGAGGACGAAGACGATTATCTCGACAAGGCATGGGGCCTCGACATGGATTCGCGACTCAGCTGCCAGGCGATCGTCGCGGAAGAACCTTTGACAATTGAAATCCCGAAGTACACCATCAACATGGTCTCCGAAAACCATTAGGGGAGCGACATGAGCCTGAAGTGGACCGATACCAACGACATTGCCATCGAACTTGCAGATACGCACACGGACGTCGATCCGCAGTACGTGCGTTTTACCGATCTGCATGCCTGGGTTTGCGCTCTGGACGATTTTGACGACGACCCGAATCGTAGCAACGAGAAGATCCTCGAAGCGATCCAGATGGCCTGGATAGACGAAGTCTGAATTTGATCAAAATTTGGTCAATTTTTTGACGAAAAAACGTCAGATTTTCGACAGTAATTTTGGCGCCAAATCAAGTACTTTTAAACGGTTTTTAACGTAATTTGCCGATATAAAGCGCGATTTTTGTAATTTTTTTTCGCGGCATTGCTTTCTCCATAACACTAATAACCCCAATTATTTAGTTTTATTACTTAAAGTAATTTCTAGTATTGGGATTGTGACATTGGTCACAGTTTGCTTGCAATAGATTCCGGTTACGGTAAATTGACGCTCACAACCCACTTTAAATTCCGGTGGGTAAAGCCCTGAAATTCATGCTTTTTTGCTTTCGGGGAAATATAACCAGAATCATTATAAAACCGGATGCAAAATCCGGATAAGTAGGCAAATATAACCGGAGAAACATGATGAGTAATGTAGCCGTACTCAGCCCGACCGCCCCGAAAAAAGTCGACAAGGCTGAATCTACCCACTTGAAAACCCATTACGACGAGAAATACAAGGCATCCTGGTGCCTGATGAAAGCCGAGCCCCGACCCTGTTTCACCCAGCGTCTTCTGTCCGACTTTCATCAATATATTCGCGTCGTCAAGGAAGAGATGCGCGAATCGATGGGCGAGAAGTATGACTACATCGTCGTCGGATCCGATGTCAAAGGAGTTTTCAATCTCGGCGGAGACCTGGAATTATTCAGAGAATACATCCAGAGCGGTGATCGCGACGCATTATTCAATTACGCGATTCGCTGCATCGATATCCTGCATGAGAACATCAGCCATCTCGACTGCGACCTGACCACGATCGCCCTGGTGCAGGGTGATGCGCTGGGTGGCGGCTTCGAATCGGCGCTGGCGAGTAACGTCGTGATCGCGGAGAGAGGGGTACGCATGGGCTTGCCCGAAGTGCTGTTTAACCTGTTCCCGGGAATGGGTGCCTACTCGCTATTGTCGCGACGCGTCGGTACGTCCACCGCGGAGAGGATTATCCTCAGCGGCAAGCTCTACACCTCGGACGAACTCTACGAGTTGGGCGTTATCGATATTCTTGCCGAGAAAGGCGAGGGCGAGATGGAGGTCTACAAGTACATCAAGGCGGCCAACCGCTACTCCAACAGCTACAGCGCAATTCGCAAGGTGCGCGATATCTGTAACCAGATCAGCTACGACGAGTTAATCGATATCGCCAAGATTTGGACCGATGCTGCATTCAGGTTAAACGAGAAAGACCTCAAGATGATGGGGCGCCTGATCAAGCGACAGGATCAGCGTTAAGCGAGATAGACCGAGCGCGCCAACCGGCGGCGCGTGACCGGAATCAGTGGCCGTTTGACGGCACTACTTATTGCCGCGAAGGCGGAACGCCATGCGTTTCTTCCTTCGCGGTTTTTTTATGTGCTAAATCACCCAGAGAATCAGGGTTGCGAAACTTACTCGGGTCGTTGCTGCCTGTTGTAATCCAGATCCTTGACCGCCGAGGCCAGAACGGCTTCGGTCCTGCGAAATACCGCATCGATTTCACTCACGAATCCCGAGATTTCGAGACTGCCCATCTGATAGGGTTTGAAGGCCTCGCCGGTCAGGCATGCGGCGGCGAGTTCCTGCGCGCCCAGTTCGGTCGAAGAACCTTTCAGCGCATGCAGGGCTTCTCGATACTCGAGATAATCGTCGCGTGATGCCTGCTTGATGCGTTGAATATGTTTATTCCCGTCGCGAATGAAATCGTAGACCAGGTCCTTAATAAATTCCTGGCTGTCACCGAGCCTGGCCAGTTCGGCCAGCACGCTCGGGTCGACCAGCATGTCGGCGGGTTCTGCATGGTCTTTCGTGGTCGAACCGGCAGCGGCCTGACGCCGCGGCAGCTCGGGTTTCCTCGAATCGGCCTGCGGCTGGTTGGTCAGCAGGGCGATTTTCTCGAGCAGCGCCTTGGCGTCGACCGGCTTGGTGAGGAAAGCATCCGCGCCGGCTTCGACGCATTCTTCACGGGCCTCGGGGGTCGCATCCGCGGTCAGCATGATAATCGGCAGCGAATGGCTGGCGTCCAGGAAGCGCAGCGTCTTGACCACCTCGACGCCGGATTTTTCCGGCATGTTTTTATCCAGGATAACCAGGTCGAATTGCTCCAGGTCATCGTTAATCGTGTCGAGTACCTGCTCGCCGGTTTCGACGATTTGAACCTGGTGGCCGACATGATTCAGAATACCCCGCAATACCTGTTGGTTTACCGAGTTGTCCTCGGCAATCAGGATCTTCAATTCGCGGTCGCCGGCTCGCCGGCCGTAATGGTCGGCCAGTGAAACAACATTTTCATCGCTGAACTGGACACTTTGCGCCGCGTGGATCGCATTGTAAAGCAATCGCTTCTCGAGCGTGATCAGGGTCGTGATGTAGTACTGGTTGACCTTGTTGATGTTAATCATCGTATCCGACGAGTTGACCAGCACCAGGCTCAGGTTTTTTAGCATGTTTTCGGCGCGGATCATTTGTGCGAACTGCTCCGGATTGATGTTGGTCAGCGCGGCCTGGTCGACGATTACCGTGTGGTAATGATTTCCCTGTTCGGCCGCCTGCAGCAGCAGGGTCAGCGCGCGTGCGGTGGATTGCACCCAATCGAAATCGACCCGCCAGTCTTTCAGCGAGGGTCGGATAATCTCAGCCGTCTCCTGGGCGGCAACCAGTAACACATGGTTGTTCAGCAGCGCATCGTCGGTCTGTTCGATTGCGCTGAACGGAATCTCGCACCAGAAAGTCGAGCCTTTGTTGGGCTCGCTTTTGACCCCGATTCTGCCGTCCATCAGCTCGACCAGCTCTTTCGAAATCGCGGTACCGAGACCGGTGCCCTCGAACTTGCGGCTGGAGCTCAGCTGTGCCTGGGTGAAGTCATCGAAAATAGTCGCCAGCGCCTCGGGCTCGATACCGATCCCGGTATCGATCACGTCGAATCGAATCACCGGTTTATTGGTGTCACCGGCGCACTGGTAGACGTGCAGGTTCACGCTGCCGTGATCGGTGAACTTGATCGCGTTGTTGACCAGGTTGACCAGCACCTGGCGCAGGTGCTGCTGGTCTCCCTCGAGGGAAAACGGGGTATCTGGGTCGATCGAGCAGGAGACGTGAATATTTTTCTCGGCGCCCATCGGGGCGAGCATGTAGATCACCGAGTTGACCAGCGCATGCAGGTCCAGCGGGGCAATCTTGATGGTAATCTTGCCGGCCTCGATCTTGGCGATATCGAGAACGCCCTCGATGAGTTCGAGCAGCGTATGCGCCGAGCTGTGCATCATTTCCGCCAGTTTTCGCTGCTCGTTGCTCAGGTCGGATTCGCGCAATAGCTCACCGATTCCGATTACCCCGTTAAGCGGCGTTCTGAGTTCATGCGACATGTTGGCGAGAAAGCGGCTTTTGGCTTCGTTGGCCTGCTTTGCCGAATCGATGGCGATATTCAATTTCCTGATCAGTACCGAGGCATATAGCGGCAGCACCAGCAATACAACCAACAGACTGACCGCGAAAGACTGGTTGGCCTGCCAGTAATCGCTGGTGTAGGTCACCGTACCGAAACCGATCAGGCTGACCACGAACGATAAGTAAAGGTAGGGGTTGCCGTAGCGAAACCCGTTGCCCAGCGTGACCCAGAGATAAAACACGAACAGCGGAACATGGTCACCGCCGGTCCAGTACATGATGATCGACAGCGACGTCAGGTCGAAGAAAATGCCGGTGATGCGTCGTAGCGGAGACGGCCGCGGATTGATCACGATCGCCGCAAAAATGCCGATGGCAAACAGCGTCGCGGGTAAAATGATCTGGTTTGCAGGAGAGGCGATTATGTCGGCAAAGCTGACGTCGGCCCCCCACGGGATACAAAAATAGGTGACCAGTACGACACCGACCGAGACCCTGATTAACGCCTGTTCGGGTTCCGAATCGCCGGTTCGTTTAAGCCTCGATTTGAGTCTGGCCAGCAGTCCAGGGGTCTGTTCGGTTGCGTCCATTGAGGGGCATCGACGTCAGCGACTAATCGTCGTTGAACGTATTGTGGATGACGTTGACTTTTTCAATTCGTTCGAAAAAAGCTTCGACGCAAATCGGGTCGAATTGCGTGCCCGCATGCCGGTGCAGGTAATCCTGTGCGTCTTTGATCTCCCACGCTCGCTTGTAGGGTCGCGACGAGACCAGGGCGTCGTATACGTCGGCCACGGCCACGATGCGCGCGACCAGCGGAATATCCTTGCCCGATATGCCGTTCGGGTACCCGGTGCCGTCGAAACGTTCGTGATGGTTTAGCGCAATAATCGAACCGGTCTGGATATAGCGCGACTGGCTGTTGGATAGAATCGAATGACCGATGATCGTGTGCTGCTGCATGGTCATCCATTCGTGTTGCTCGAACTTGCCCGGCTTGAGCAGGATCTTGTCCTGGATACCGATCTTGCCGATGTCGTGCATCGGGGCGGCGTATTCGATCTCGTCGCATTCCTTTTCCGACAGGCCCAGCGCCTCGGCAATTTCTCGGGAATACTTGGCCATGCGCACGACATGATTGCCGGTCACCTCGTCGCGGTATTCTCCGGCCTTGGCCAGGCGCAGCAGGGTTTCGTGCTCGCGCGATACGATTTGCTGCGTGGCGACCTCGACCTGTCGCGCCAGCCAGTCCGCACGGTCCTGGATGATCGACTGCTGTTCGTGCAGCTTCAGCAGGTTGCGACAACTGGTGCGACATTCGATCTGGTCTATCGGACGAGTCAGGAATGCGGTCGCGCCGGCTTCGAGCGCGTCGTAACGTACCGATTTTTCGCTGACCACGGTAATCATCATGATGGGAATATCCTGGCAAGCCGGTTTGGCCCGAATCTGCTTGATCAACTCGACGCCGTTGATATCCGGCATGCGATAATCAGTAATGATCAGGTCGGGATGGTTCTTGTCGAGCCACTGCAGCGCCTCCAGCGGACTTTCGAAAGACTCGACGCTGACGTCGTCCTCGGCCTGTTGAATGATTTTTGCCAGGATGGTTCGACCGGTCGACTCGTCGTCGACGATCAGAACCTTACGCTGACGACGCAGTATACTGAGCCGTCGGGCGTTCTCGTATGGTTCGATATTTGAATCCTTTGGAATATCGGCTTTATTATCTGTATTCGAGATCAATTTACACCCCATGATTGATTCGAAAGAATCGATCAGTGTAGCAAAATCAATGACTTATGTCGCAATGTTGATGTTCTTATATGAAAAAAGTCACTAACCGAAGTCTGCTGTATATAGACATAAAATTCAGTTAATTCAAGTTATTATCAGATTACTTTCAGAAACAGCGTGAAACTGAAGAAAATAGTCAAAGTTTCGTCTCCAGGCCCGATCAGAGCCGGGAAGTGCAGTTTGGCAAAATTTGTCCCGCTCTGGCTGCTCCTGGTTTTGCCGGGATTCGGTCGCGCGGAAGCAGCGGATATCGATCTCGAGATCGGTGCGCAGCGCTACCGCGTGGAGCTGGCGTCGACCCCCGAACAGCGCCGCCAGGGCCTGATGTTTCGCTCGGACCTGGCACCCGACCGGGGCATGCTGCTGGTTTATCCCGCCGCGGGGGACCATAGCGTGTGGATGAAGAACATGAAGATTCCGTTGCGCGTCTTCTGGATCGACGCCGATTACCGGGTAGTCCATCGACAGCGTCTCGAGCCTTGCATCGAATCGCCCTGTCCGGTGTTCGCGGCGCCAGGCAAGTCGCGTTTTATCCTCGAACTCGGCGATCGCGAGCATGCAATCAAGCTCGGCGATCGGGTCAGCGGGCTTGACGGCCTGTAGGTATCGCGGACGCGAGCGCAACAAATTGACGGGTTACAGCACGAACCAGAGCACGGCGGGAATGACGATCAGACTGAAGAAGTTTCCGATCAACACGATCGAGGCGACCAGCCGGGGTTCCTGGTTGTAACGCTCGGCGACCATGAAATTCAGCACGGCGGGCGGCAACGCGCTGAACAGCAGCAGGATCGCCGCCTGCGTCGGCTGCAGGGGAACCAGGGCAAGGAAAATCAGTGCGATCAGCAAGCCGCTGAGCGGGCACAGCAACGCGCCCAGCGTACCGATGCGCCAGTCCTTGAAATCGATCGCGAGCATGCGTACCCCCAGCGAAAACAGCATCAACGGAATCGCGATCTGGCCGAGCATGTGAATCGGCAGGCGCAGGGTTTCAGGCAGGCCGATGCCGAGTACGGACACCAGGATGCCGAGCACCGTGGCGACGATCATCGGGTTGCGCAGCACCGCCAGCGGCGACCAGCGCTGCGTGATCAACTGTTGTCCGAGCAGGAAGTGCAGCAGGTTCGATATTGCGAACAGCAGGATCGCGGCGGGCAGCGCCGCCTCGCCGAAGGTCAGTATTACCAGCGGTACCCCCATGTTGCCACAGTTGTTGAACATCATCGGCGGCACCAGCGTTTTCCACTGGTAGCCCATCGCGCGGGCTACCGGCCAGGCCACCAGCCCGGAGCCGAGGATGACCGCGATGCCGCCGAGGCTCAACTCGAGGTAATCGGTCAGTGCGTAATCGCTTTGCGACATGATGTCGAAGATCAGCGCCGGGGTAAAAATGTCCATGTTCAGGTGATTGCCGGACGACATATCCGTGTCGCGACGGTAGCGGGCGTACAGGTAGCCCAGGGTCACGATGCTGAAAATCGGGAATATTATCGCAAAAATGCGATAGACGAGGTCGGCCTGTGACATGCGCTACGCGGGGCTAGAAATGCAGCGAGACGTCCCGGTGCACCGCAAGGCAGGTCGCGATCGACTCGGCCTGCGTTGGGGTCAGGCGTTCCTGCATCCGCATGCCGATGGTTTTGGCGACGGCCTTGTCGTAAGCCTCCAGGTCTGCCGACAGCGACTCGGCCGCGCGCTGGTGCCAGTCGATTTCGCTGGCGAGCGTTTGCGCCGCGAGCTGCACCTGGTCGATCGCCTTGTCCTTGTCCGGGTTGGTGCCGCGCAGCGCGCGCTTGGCACGCGACAGCTTGGATTTGATGCGATGGGTTTCGGTTAGCCCGTCGACGTCGAACTCGAGCGCCTTGATCGCATCGAGTCCTTCCTCGGGCGACAGCTTTCGGATCTGCTCTATCAACGGATCGAAGCGATCCTGCAATGCGATCAGCGCATCGGTCTCGCCGATCATCTTGCGCAAGGTCACGATAGTCTGGTAACTATCGTCGACGCTTTGCCGATATTGTCTCCGCGCCCGCGTCTCGGCGTCAGCCAGTTTCTTGAATTCAGCCCGCGCATCCTCCCACTCGGGCGGGATGCTGGCCTCGAGCCGCTTGCTCTCGGCCTCGAACTCGGCGATACGCGCGAGGATGGCAGCGATACGCTCTTCGTCGGGATCCTCCGAGAACGAGATGCGCTGGCGCTCCTGGTTGAGTTCGTCTATGTCCTTGCCGACCTTGCGTATCTCGCGCTGGATGCGGCGCACCTCGACATGCAGCGGGCGATATCCCGGCGCGTACGCGTCCAGCGCCTGTTCCGCGGAACGAACTTCCTCGACCCGGTCGAATACGCCCGCGGCCAGCTTCAGGCTGTCGCCCAGGCGCCCCTGGTACTCGTCCGGGAGGAAATCCAGGTTGGCGGTGTGCAGACGTTCGATGCTGGCCTCGATCGTGTCGCGATTACTGTCGTAATCGGCGAACAGGTAATTTTCCAGGCATTCCTGCAATTTTGGATTGCTCGGCGGGGGTGCGGTTTCCGAAATCAAATGGGTCTTGTTCGGCAGGTAATTAACCAGGCTCGGGAACGCGCCGGCAATGGCGAGACCGGCAAGCTGCAACACGATGAACGCGGCAGCGCCCTTGTAGATTTGCAACGTGCGCACGTCCTTGGGCGCGACGCCCCGCAGGTAAAACAGCGAGAAGCCGAACGGCGGCGTCAGGAACGAGGTCTGAATATTCAATCCCACCATGACGCCGAACCAGACCGCGGTAACGTTGGCGCTGGGGTCGGCGAGCAGTATCGGCGCAACGATCGGCACCACGACGACCGCGATTTCGAGAAAATCGAGGAAAAAGCCGAGGAAAAAGATGACCGCCATCACGACGATGAACTGCGTCCAGAAACCGCCGGGCAACGCGGTCAGGTGTTCCCTGACGAGTTCTTCACCGCCGAATCCGCGAAATGCCGAGGTCAGCATTGCCGCGCCGAGCAATATGATGAAAACCATCGACGTGGTTTTTGCGGTATCCATCATGACGCCGTGCAGCGTGTTGTCTATCTTGAATGCGCGCCAGGCCGCCCAGCCGATCGCGATGATCAGCACCAGCGCGGCAGTGCCTGCGAGCAGGATACCGACGGCATCGTAAGTGCTCTGAATATTCTTGATGTTCAGGTTGAACAGGTTAAGCAGGATGATGATCGCGATGATCGCGCCGATACTCAGAATCGCCGGATAATAGGCTCGCTTCTTGCCCTCCATCAGGCGATAGCTGCCCATGATCATCGCGCCGATGGCACCGATGGCGCCGGCCTGGTTTACCGTGGCAACGCCGAGAATGATCGATCCCAGCACGATGAAAATAAGCGTCAGCGGGGGCACCAGCGCCAGCACCACGCGCAGGATGAATTTATGGTCGTACTTGCCCTCGAACGGTACCGGCGGCGCGTTCGCGGGCTTGATCAGTGCCGATCCGAGTATGTACAGCATGTAAATTCCGACCAGGATCATGCCCGGTATGAAGGCGCCCATGAACATGTCACCGGCGCTCGCGGTGACCACGTCGAAATCGCCGGGCATCGAGAATTCGCCGGTCGCCTCCTTGTACTCGGACTTGCGCGTGGTGGCCGCCTGGTCGGCCGCGCTGGATAACTGGTCGGCGAGAATGATCAGTACGATCGATGGTGGAATAATCTGCCCGAGCGTGCCCGACGCACAAATCGTCCCGCAGGCCAGCGATTTGGAATAGTTGTTGCGCAGCATCGCCGGCAACGAGATCAGACCCATCGCGATCACGGTCGCGCCGACAATGCCGGTGGTTGCGGCGAGCAGCGCGCCGACGAAAACGACCGATATGCCGAGCCCGCCCGGGATCGGCCCGAACAACTGCGCCATCGCCACCAGCAGATCTTCGGCGATTCGCGAACGCTGCAGCATGATTCCCATGAAGATGAACAACGGGATCGCGATCAAGGTGTCGCGTTCGACCACCCAGTAGAGACTTCGATAATTGGTCACCCCGGCGCTGAGCCACTGGTTCGGGCCTCCGAGCACGAAGTAAGCATCGGTGTTGCCCTCGAACAGCCAGCCGCAGAGCGCGGCGATCGCGATCGTCAGGATCGCCGAGCCGGGCAGGGCGAACGCGACCGGGAAACCCGAGGTCAGCGCGAACACCATGATGGCAACCAGCAGAACGAGGAAATAAAGCTCCATGCTAGTGACCGCCCTCCGGACCCTCGGGGTGCGCATGCGCGCGATCGCCGGTGATCAACTGGTAGTAAGTCAGGTGTTCCTCGTGCTTTTCGCGATCGAGCAACTGGCCGACGTTGTACAGCAGGAAACTGACGAACTGGATCAGCATGGTCAGCGCGAACACGATGAGGAAGGCCGCCATGATGTATTTCACGTACATGCCGTAACCGCTTTGCGACACCTCGAAGCTGAGCAGCGGGCTGTTGATACTGTTACCGCGGCCGCCCATGCCCTGCATCAGGATGACCCAGCAGATCGGCATGCCAAAAAGCACGCTACCGATCGAATCGAACAGCGCTTTCTTGCGCCGGCGGAATCCGGCGTAGAGCACGTCGACCCGGACATGACCCTCTTCGACCAGCGTGTGAGCGCTGGCGAAGAGGAATAATGCCGCGTACCAGAAGCGCACCACGTCACCCATGTAGGCCTGTTCGTAAGAAAATACGAAACGGGTTATCACGATCAGGAACTCGGCGAGCACGCACATCACCGCGAGCCAGGTAAAGGTGATGTTGCGCAGGCGCAGGGCGACAAAATAAGCCACAAAAACCAGCGGGTAATGCACGTAGGTGCCGCGGAAAATAGGCCGTCCCAGCTGCTGCGTGAGCCACTCGCCGACGATGTGCTCGAGCAGGTTTTCAACCCGCAGGAATGAAATGATCATATCGGCGAAGCCGACCAGCAGCACGGCCCAGAACGCAAAGCGAACGATGAACGCGGACAGCGTGGCGAAGCGGATGCTGTCCTGGTCCAGCGTCCTGTGCCGGGTTTTGTAGGCGTAGGCGACGCTGGCGAGCAGCGCCGCGAGATAAGCAATCAACTGGACCCAGCCCCAGCCGACTCGTGCCTCATCGAGCGGTTCGGCCTCGAGCCCGAACCAGCCGTAATGCAACGCCAGTCCGTAGGTGCCGGGCAGATTCTGCCAGAAGACCAGGTAATTGTTGATCAGGTACAGGAATACCGCGCTGACCATCAGGTAAGCGAAACTGCGCCAACCCAGGCTGAGGTGCGCGTCGCTCATCAATCGATTAGACAGGGCCAGAACGAAAACGGAGTCCGAAGACCCCGTTTTCACAATTTACGCCTGGCCGATTAGAGACCCAGTACGCGGTTACGCTGCGCGACGTAGGCCTGATCCGAGATCTTGGCCCAGGCGCCGACTTCGTCCCGCGACTTGAGGAAGCTCTGGTGGATTTTCTTCGCCAGCGGGCTGTGCTGCTGGACGCCGTCGAATACCTCCGCCGCCGCGTCGCCAAAGCTGTCGTAGATATCGTCGCTGAAACTGCGCAGCTTGACGCCCTGGTCTGAGATCAGTTTCGCCAGCGAGGCGCCGTTCTTGGCGTTGTACTCGGACATCATGACCGAGTTTTCCATCTCCGCGGCCGCGGTGACGATCATCTGGTCGGACTTGGTCAACCCGTCCCAGAACTTCTTGTTGACACCGAGTGAAAGCTGCGCCGCCGGCTCGTGCATGCCCGGGTAGTAGTAGAATTTCGCGGCTTCGTAGAACTTCATGAAGCTGTCGTTCCACGGGCCGACCCATTCGGTCGCGTCGATCGCGCCGGATACGAGATTCTCGTAGATCTGGCCGCCGGGCAGCGATACCGGGGACGCGCCCAGCTTGGCGATGACGTCGCCGCCGAGCCCCGGGATACGCATTTTCAATCCCTTGAAATCGGAAGCCGAGCGCATTTCCTTGCGGAACCAGCCACCCATCTGCACGCCGGTATTGCCGCAGGGCAGGCATTTCAGTCCGTATTCGGCAGCGAGTTCGTCCCACAGCGCCTGGCCGCCGCCCCACTGCATCCAGGCGTTGATTTCGGTGTAGGTCATGCCGAACGGAACCGCGGTAAAATAGGCCCAGCCGGGATGCTTGCCTTTCCAGTAGTAGTCGGCAGCGTGGTACATCTGCGCGTTGCCGGAGGCGACCTCGTCGAACGAGTCGAACGCCTTGACGCGCTCGCCGGCGGCAAAGTAGTTCACCTTGATGCGGCCGTCCGTCATCGCGGTCAGGCGCTCGGCGAAACGCTGCGCGCCGGTGCCGAGCCCGGGAAAATCGCGCGGCCAGGTCGATACCATGGTAATTTCAACAGCTCCCTTCGACACGCTTGGCGCCGCAGTTTCTAGCTGCGAGATCTTTGATTTTGCGGCTTCCAGTTCTTTTTTTAATTTCTCGGCCTCACCACTATCAGTACATCCTGATAATAGCGCTGCGGTTGTTGCGCCAGCACCCACGGCAGCGCCCATTACGAAATCACGACGTTTCATTACTGATTCTCTCCGTTGTTATCGATTCTGCTTTGTGTAATTTTAATTAGTAAACGGGCCAGAAAGCGGGGACCCGCGAACAACGGGCTCATTCTGAGACTTCTATTTCAACTTTTCAAGTTTTAAGCCGTACCTCGGCTTCGCCGGATTCACTTTGCTTCAGGCCCTTCAGTTGCACCCAGGCGGCGGCGATCTCGGGGATCGCCGGGGCGCAGTATTCACCGAGTAAATACCCGGGGATATCACCCGGCAGCAGGACGTTTTCCGGTCGCCCTTTTGGAAATATCGCGCTGTAGTTGAAAAATAGACGCGCTTCGAGCGGGACATTGCCGACCTGCAAACGCAGTGAAGCGAGCTGATTTTCCAGCTCGAACAGCGGATTCTCGAACTTGAAGCTTTTCTTGCCCACGACCTGGGTCCATTCCGAGATCCGCTCGGCGGCGAATATATTGCCATCGTAGGGTTTGTAGGAAACGATGACGATCCGGTCGTGCAGCAGGGCCAGTCGATCGATGTCGAAATGACCATCCAGACCGTCGGGGCAAATCAGATGGCGAATTTGCTCGCTGCCGATGCGATCCAGGTCGCGCTGGATCCGCCATTCCCGCCAGCGCAGCACGATCCTGCGGCGGTTCAGAAACAGGACCAGGCACAGCGCGATGACAATAATGGCAACCGCGAAGGCGGTTGACTGGAGGTCGAGTCGATCCATCAATTCGTTATAGTTCATGCGCCAAAATAATATCCCATATCGGCGAAAATGCCATTGGCAATTGGTCGAGCCGAATGTAAGAATAATGTCTCTTGCATATTTCGCTCACACCGGCGGATTTTATCGTCATGACCACGCCAAGCTTAACCGTAAAGCAACTTTTCGATCGTGAGAGCTGCACCTACACCTACCTGTTGATCGACGCCGAGACTCGCGAGGGTGCGATTATCGACCCGGTGCTCGAGACCTTCGAGCGCGACATGCAGATCATCAACGAGCTCGGTGTCGAACTGCTCTTTACCATCGAGACGCATGCGCATGCCGACCACATTACTTCGGCAGGGAAATTGCGCGAAATGAC
The DNA here is from genome assembly GCA_041564355.1 of Gammaproteobacteria bacterium. Classification (GTDB taxonomy): domain Bacteria; phylum Pseudomonadota; class Gammaproteobacteria. Next base: position 15,839 of record JBFGQE010000013.1, read on the forward strand.
CGGGGCCAAGCTGGTTTACGGCGAGGGAACCGGAATACAGGCAATCGATATTCCGCTTGCCGACGGCGAAACGATCGATCTCGGTCATTACCAGATCCGCGCGATCTCGACCCCCGGGCATACCAATGGCTGTACCAGCTACTTTTGTGACGGGCGGCTGTTCAGCGGCGATACTCTGCTGATTCGGGGCTGCGGCCGCACCGACTTCCAGGACGGCGATCCGGGTACGCTGTACGACAGCATCACGCAAAAGCTGTTCGTGCTGAGTGACGATACCGTGGTCTATCCCTGCCACGACTACAACGGACGCACGTCGTCGACCATTGGCGAGGAAAAGACCTGGAATCCGAGGCTAGGCGGTGAGCGGACGCGCGATGAATTCGTCGAATTGATGAACAACCTTAATCTCGATATGCCGAAACGGATTAACGAAGCGGTACCGGCCAACATGAGCGTCGGCAGCCGCTTCGATCCCAATCGCTACCTGCTGCGTGATTTCAACATGGACGACTTGCACCGGGTCTGGGAAGACCTGCCGGGCAAGGCCCTGATCATGGACAATCGAACCCCGGAAGAGTATGCGCGCGGCCACGTCCCGGGAAGCCGTAATATCCCGATGGGCACGGAAAACGATCACCTCGACGAATTGCGCGAATACGACCAGGTGTATCTATACTGTCGCTCCGGGCGCCGGGCACAAACCTCGACCACGAACCTGAGCTTCCAGGGTTTGAATCACATCGTCTGTATCAGCCACAGCGGTATGCCGGACTGGGAAAAGGCGGGTTACCCGGTCGAAACCTAGTTTGATAGTTTGGAGTCGAAGTAAAAACTCCAGCGGAGTTTTTACTCCGACCCCGTGCCCTGACCGACCTTCGAACTGACCAGGTAAGCGTGTACGTAGTCCATGCCGTGGCCGGTGGGGTCGTCCTCCACCATCCGGCGGTAAGTGTCGTAGTAATCCTCGATGATTTGCCGACGCTCTTCGAGCGGCCGCTCCGCCGAAAGGGCATTGAAATAGATACTTTCGTTCCAGGTGCGAATGGTCGGGATGTACTCCTTGGCGAAGCGCGCCGCATCACCGTGCTCGGCGAAGGATTCGGCGAACGGGCATTTCACGATACGCGTATCGACGTGTTCCAGGCGCAAGCCGGCGCGGTAGACGGGGTCGTCACGGTCGGTCAACGGCGCGCTGAATTCGTCGACGGTGTTGTAGTATTGCGGCAGGGTCATGTTTTCGTACTCGGCGCGGGTAATGCGACCCGATTCGACGAATTCGAGCCAGATCCGGTTGAAGGTATCGAACATGTTGACGCCGCCGGTGTTGCCGAGATAGCGGCCCTGCTCGTCGCGCGCAAAATTAATCAACACCAGGCGGCCGCCGGGCTTCAATTCGGTTGCACGATGCCTGAGAATCAAACGCCAGTCCCGCGCCGCCTGAGCCTGGTAAGCGGCGAGTTCGTCACCCTCGGCGCCGACCGCCTGCACGTGGTTGCTGATGTTGCAGGCCTTGGCGCTGAGCCAGTGCATCGCGGTCGCGGAAAAACCGATATCCAGCGTCTCTGCCGGAAGTATCTGGCGATAAAAGGTCGTTCCCGACACCAGCGGGAACAGGTTGTCGAAACGGTCGAGGTAGGTTTCGAACGGGCCCAGGCCGTGCACGTTGGTGATCAGCGCGTTGAAATCGTTACGCGGCTGGTCCGCGTAGACGATCGTGATCGGCGCGTCGGCGTTGCGTGCCCTGACGGCCTCGACCGCGCTCGCCACCATCGACAGCGACGTGCCGCCATCCGCGGTACCCATGTCGGACAGCGTGAAACCCTGTTCCAGCGCATCGTTTGGCAGGTCGTCGATCGCGTCGAGGACGAGGGGCGTGGCCGCATCGATGACATGTTTTGCACCGACCGTGGCGAGCGAATAAAGCCCGCCGCCGCTCATCGTGATTCCCTCGGAATGCCCTCTAGTCGCCATCTTCGCTCCCGCTGTCTCTGCTGGCAGTGTATTAATCCAGTAGCGAAATTACCAGCCGCGCCATGTTGCGCGCACCGTCGCCGGCGCCAAGGTTATCGCGCACGCGGGCAAGGCCGGCGATGACCTGTGCGCGGTAATCCGGTTGGTCGAGCAGCTTGAACAGTTCATCGCCGAGCGCGTCGGGATTAGCGTCGTTTTGCAGCAGCTCGCGCACCACCGCGTCGCCGGCAACGATGTTGGCCAGGCCGATACGCGGGATCGTGATCAGGCGGCTCATGATCTGATAGGATAACCAGGACATTTTATAGACGATGCACATCGGTATCCCGAGCAGCGCGATCTCGAGCGTCACCGTGCCGGAACAGGTCGCTATGGCATCGCAGGCGCAAATCGATTCGTAAATATCGTCGCGACGGGTGATGATATCGAGGCCCGAATCGATGCACTGCTGCGCAATCAAGGCGTGATCCAGCGTCGATGCGATCGGCATCAGGAAACGAATCGCGGGGTCCCGGGAATGCATTCGCTGCGCGGTGGCAAACAACAAAGGCAGCAGGCGCGCAATTTCGCTTTGCCGGCTGCCGGGGAAAAGCCCGACCACGCGGGTACCCGGCTCGATTCCGAATCGTTGCCGTACCCGGGGTACGTCGATATCCCGCGGCACCTTGTCGACCAGCGGGTGCCCGACGAAGCTGACCGGGATTCCGGCATCCTCGTAGTAGCGTTGCTCGAACTTGAAGATAACTGCCATGTGATCGACCAGGCGACCGATCTTGTGAATCCGCTTCGGCCGCCAGGCCCAGACCTGCGGACTAATGTAGAACAGCACCTTGATGCCGAGTCCGCGCGCATGGCGCGCCATTTTCAGGTTGAATTCGGGGTAATCCACCAGGATCAGCAGGTCGGGGCGGGTTTGTTCGAGACGTTGCCTGACCTCGGCCATCGCCAGCTTGATATCACTCCAGTGGCGCAGCACCTCGATCAGACCCACCACGGCGATAACCGAGGAGTCGAAAAACACTTCGACGCCGGCGCGGCGCATCGCCTCGCCCCCCATGCCACTGCAACGCAGGTCGGGACGCTCGAGCTTCAGCTGTTCGACAAATTCGGCCGCGTGTGCGTCGCCGGAAGCTTCTCCGGCCAGGATCATGACATGGGCCGCGCTCATCGGCGATTCAGGATGACCTCGCAAACCCGGTTGATCTGCGCTTCGCTCATTTCGGGAAAGATCGGCAGGGAAAGGCAACTGCGCGCGGTCGACTCGGTCACCGCCAGCTCCGGTTGAACCGTGTCGGCGAAAGCCTTCTGCCGATGCAGCGGCACCGGGTAATAGATTGCACAGGCAATGTCGTGGGAGAGAATGGTCTCGCGCAGCGCGTCGCGCGTGTCGCACAGCAGCGTGTACTGATGAAACACGTGGTCCCGATCCTCGGGAATCAGGGGTGTTTGCAGGTCGCTTTCCTCGAGCAGGCGGTTGTACTGGCGCGCCACGCCCAGGCGTTTTTCGTTGTACTCGTCGATGTGCTTCAGCTTGATCCGCAGGATCACGGCCTGCAGTTCGTCGAGACGACTGTTCACGCCTATGACATCGTGGTGATAGTGCTTGCTGCTGCCGTGATTGCGCAGGATGCGCACCTGCGCCGCGATAGCGTCGTCGTTGGTGGTGACCATGCCGCCGTCGCCGTAGCAGCCGAGGTTCTTGCTTGGAAAGAAGCTGAACGCGCCGACGCAGCCGATGCCGCCGGTCATACGATCGCCGTAACGGCTGCCGAAAGATTGCGCGCAGTCCTCGATAACGAGCAAATCGTGCTTCTCGGCGATGGCCTCGATCTCGTTCATATCGGCCGGTTGCCCGAACAGGTGCACCGGCAGGATGGCGCGCGTGCGGTCGGTTATCGCGGATTCGATCAGGGCCGGGTCGAGGTTGAAGCTGCGTGCCTGGATATCGACAAACACCGGCACCGCGCCGACCATGCTGATCGCCTCGGCGGTAGCGATAAAGGTGAACGCGGTGGTAATGATTTCGTCACCGGGACGGATGCCGGCAGCGAGCAGCGCCAGCTGCAGCGCATCGGTGCCGGACGCACAGCTGATCGCATGTTTTACCCCGAGATAGCGGGCGGCTTCCTCGTCGAAAGCCTGCACGTTGGGCCCGAGGATGAATCGTGTCTCGCTCAGCGCCTGCAGCAACGCGGCATCGATCTCCTGCTTGAGCGATTCGTACTGACCCTTCAGGTCGACCATGGGTATGTTCATAATTTTGCCTTGATTTGACTCGTGATCGCGATCGCCGTCTCCAGCGCGCGCCTGCCGTCTTCGCCGTTGACCAGCGGCCGGTCCCCCGTGTTGATAGCGCGGATGAAATCCAGCACTTCGAGATTCAATGCGTCATTGTCTTCAAAGCGCAATTCCTCGTGAGTAATATCCTTGTAGCCCGCCTCGTTATCGGTTTCGCCCTTGCGATTGACCGCGACGATTTTTTCCTGGAAATCGGCGGACAAATAGGCGTCTTTCTGAAAAATTCGCAGCTTGCGCTCGCGTTTGCGGCTGATCCGGCTCGCGGTTACGTTGGCCACGCAATGATTGGCGAATTCGATCCGCGCATTGGCGATATCGACAGTATCCGACAGCACCGAGATCCCGCTCGCCGAAATCCGCTCGATCGGGCTGTCGACCAGGTCGAGGATAATGTCGATGTCGTGGATCATCAGGTCGAGAATGACGCTGACGTCGGTCGCGCGCAGCGAGAACGGTGCCAGCCGCGTCGATTCGATGAATTGCGGGTGCTGCAATCGCTCCTCGATGCCGATCATCACGCTGTTGAAGCGCTCGATGTGGCCGACCTGCAGCGTCAGCGACCGATCGCGCGCGATATCGATCAGCGTCTGCGCCTCGGCAACCGTCTCGGTGACCGGTTTTTCGACCAGACAGTGAATTCCCGCTTCCAGAAAATCACGCGCAATTTTATAATGCAGGCTGGTGGGAACGACGAGGCTGATCGCATCGACCAGCGGGATGATGTCGCGATAATCCTGGTAAGCCTCGGCGCCATGCTTACGCGCGATATCACGGGCGATGTCGAGGTTGGTGTCCACCACCGCAACCAGGTCACAATCGGCGCAGGCGGCGTACTTGTCGGCGTGCCATTTGCCAAGATGGCCCACGCCAACGACGGCGACCTTGATTAATTCGGACATAGGGGCAAGGAGAATTTGAAACGGCGCATTATATATGCTTGAAATCCCATTTGCGAAGCTTGTCGCCGGTATCGATGAAGCCGGGCGAGGGCCGTTGGCGGGATCGGTCGTCGCCGCCGCGGTGATTCTCGACCAGGCGCGACCGATCGATG
>JBFGQE010000014.1:0-21056 GCA_041564355.1 Gammaproteobacteria bacterium
CCCTTGCGCGGGGAGACGCCGAACGGTGCCAGTGCACGGTTGAAATTGTCCGAGCAGTTGACGTGGCCAGGATAGCCGAGATCCTCGTAGTACTTCGCGGTACAGGCGGTGCCGAAGCTGTCGTGCCGACCACAGGTATCGCGCACCAGTTCGACCAGCGGTTCGAAATCCTGGGTATAGAACTTGGCCAACAGCCCGGGCGCCGGGTAGGAAGCGCCGACCACGTGGCGCGTCGCGGTCGCGTCGAGGCAGCGTTCGAGACCCTTGTCCAGTGCGGCGATGTCGAAACACTGGAAATCAGAGCACTCGCGGCCCTCGACGTCGATGATCTGGATATACTGACCCGCCTTGACCTCGTAGGCGAAGGCAGTGCGCGCCTCGATACGGTGATCCTGTAACGGATCGGCCAGCGGGTCCGGCAGGCGTGCGATGCGTTCGGCCGCGTCGCGGGGCTGGCGGTGGACGAATATCGTCAGGTCGGTGACCGTGTTCTGCAGGTGGGCCGACATCGGCTCGCCGGGAGCCGCGACGACGCAGGTAACATCCTGTTCGGCGTCAAAGGCGATCGAGTCTCCGGCCGGTGACTCGGGGCCGAACACGCGCGCGCTCTGGGCGCCGTCGAGCGAGATGTTGCGAAAGCGCAGCGTGCGCTCGAGCTTGACCGCGCTCGCGTCCTGGCCGCTCAGGATATGCTTGAAGCCCTCGGCGGCACCGTCCGACTCGATCCCGATCAATTGCATGTCGCTGCGTCCGGCAGGATCGAAAACGGTGATTTCTCCGACCTGCGCGCCCTCGGTGTTGACCAGTTCGATGCGATCCCCGGCGGCCAGCTCCAGCGCGGTGATGGCGCCGGCGCGGACGACGTAGCGTTCCACCCCGGGTGGCAGGGTGTTCAGGCCCGGCTCGAGAACCCGGGGCGCGATAACAAGTTGGGGGGCGTTCATCCGCGCAGTTCCTATTCGGTATCGAGGAGGTCGTCGTGGACCCCGTATAAATGGTCCTTGATCATCTTCACCGCGCTCGGCGTATCGCGCGACGAGACCGCTTCGTAGATGGCGCGATGCTGCCGATTGTAATAATCGATCCGCTCCGGCGTGAGCAGCTTTGCTTTCATCGTTCGCCATTGCGAGTGCCGGCGAACCTCGCTGATTCGCTCGTATAGCCAGTACATCAACTTGTTGCGCGAACATTGCGCCAACGCCATGTGAAACGCGGTGTCGGCGCGCGCGAATTTTTCTGGATCACCACCGCAGTCTTCGCACTGGCGCAGCGCGTCACGCAGGTCGTCGAGCTCGCGCGCGCTGGCGTTGGCGATTGCCAGGCGTACCATTTGCGGCTCGATCGCGATGCGGACCTCGTTCATTTCCAGCGGGCTGGTGACACTCGAGATTTCTTGCTGGTTGGTGATTTCCCTGTGCGTAACGTAAGTGCCGCTGCCGACCTGGCGCGACACGAGATGCTGTTGCTCGAGCAGGTCGAGGACCGAGCGGATCGTGCCGCGCGACACGCCGAACTCCTCGGCGAGGCTGCGTTCGGCGGGCAGGCGTTCCTCGTAGGCGTATTTGCCCTCGAGGATGCGCCGCCGCAGCTGCGCCGCGACGTTACTGGTCGTTACGCCGACCCGGTTGCCGTTGCGCGATGTCGAGGTAATCGCATCCTGGCGCACTTCCCGCATTTCCTCTACCGCTTTAGTCAAGGGCAGCTCCTCATGTCGATGATCCAGCTGTGGTACACTAAATTGGTACAATCATGAAGTAACGATCAGCTAAAATCAAGCCGTTTCTCCGGTCATTTGGAAGCATGTTCGGTCAATTTAAAATCGAAATTGGTTAATTATAAGTGCCATCGACCGGCGCCTTGATGCGGTCTCATCGCGACCGATACTACTCGATTAAAATACTATAAATATAAGAAAAACAAAGAGAAACAGGTTTTTTGGCATAGTAAAAGAACGGGTTCGTTCAAGATGGCGGGGCATTAATTTCTTCTCTTTTTGGTCCATACTAAAAAATTGGTCTAATAAAAGCATAATTTTTTAGAAAATTGTACAAATAAAATCACTATAGGTCTTGTTTTGTGGTTGTCGTTGGGTATAACATCTATTGATTAGCCGCGTCGTGGCAACTCACGGGCGGCGTGCAGGTCCCCGGGTGGTAGTGCAGGTCAACCCCGCGGGGCGAAATAAAATAACCGAAGCGTAGCAGTTCCAAGTCTGAAACCCGGGAGGATGAAATGACTGATTTACAAGCACACGTGGAAGCGCCTGGACGCGCTGAACTGGTAAAGCAGGTAAGCGAAAAAATAAAAGAGACGGGCGTCGATTATATCTATTACCAGTTTGTTTCCGTTACCGGACGAATTGTCGGTAAGGGCATTCCTGCCATGCACTGGGAGCGTCTGGCCGAGAAAGGTTTCCAGCTGGTATACGGGTCAACGGCTAACCTGTTTGTCGACCGTCACGGTCATTATATTGGTTATGGACCTGAGTCATCGGAGCTGGTCGGCATACCCGATCCTGAGACTTTTTGCCAACTGCCCTGGGACAAGCGTATCGGTCGCGTATTCTGTACGCTGTTCCGCAACCGTGAAGAGCGCGAAAATCCAGGTGGCGCATTGACGTCGGATTGTCGCGGTAACCTGCGCCGGATCCACAACGAATTCCAGGACAAGCATGGCCTCGACATGCGCTGCGGCACCGAGCCGGAAATGATGTGGTTGAAGCGTGGTGAAGACGGCAAGATGGTCGGCGGCGTTACCAAGCCTAATTGTTACCATATCGACCAGTTCGAAGAACTGCGTCCTTCCTTCATGAAAGTTATCGAGTATTCGCAGCAAATGGGGCTCGATATCATCCAGGGTGACCACGAAGACGCGCCGGGTCAGCTCGAACTGAATACCCAGTTCGACGATGTGTTGCGTAACGCGGACCGCCTTACCACTTATCGCCAGATCTGTGCCCAGGTCGCGCGCGAAGATAACCTGATCGCCTGCTTTATGTCGAAGCCGTTCATGGGCGTTTCGGCTTCGGGTTGTCACCACAACATGTCCTTGTGGCGCGGCGGCGAGGACGTGGTCAACAAGCTCGGCATGGAATCACTGCCCGGCATGGAGGGCGCGTTCTCCTACCGGGTCGGCGGTGAAAACACTTTCATGCCCGATCCTTCCGTCGACGAGCGTGCTCCTGGCCCGATTGGATTGCAGTCTATCGGTGGTGTCATCAAGCATCTCGGTGCATTGACTTCGATCGGGTCATCCACGGTGAACTCTTACCGCCGCCTCTGGGATACCGGTTTCTGGGCGCCAATCTTCGCCGACTGGGGTTATCAAAACCGTACCTGCGCATTGCGCGTATCTGCGCCCGGCCGCTTCGAATATCGCTCGGTGGATTCGATGGTGAACCCGTACCTGATGGGTGCAGCACTGCTCAAATCTTTCGATGATGGTATTGATAATAATCTCGATCCAGGCGAAGCGGAAGAGCGCAACATCTACGAAGCGATCGATGCGGGTAAGGACGTCAAGAAATTGCCGATGTCACTGGGTGAGGCCCTTGAAGAACTGCGCAACGACGAAGTGATCAAGTCGGCAATGCCGGGTGAAATGTACACGGTTTACGAACACTACAAGCGCGACGAGTGGGAGAGATTCAACCACACCGTTACCGATTGGGACGTCGAAACCTATCTTGACTGTTTGCCATAACAATGCCTGTCCCAGCCCGGCGTCGGCCTTGCCCACGCCGGGTTTCGACACAATATTTTGCTGCTTCGGCGGCTAGTTTTAACCTCAAGAGGATAATCGTATGTGTGGTATTGCTGGATTGATCTGGAAGGGCGGCGTGACCAGCGATATCGGTAGCGAGATGACCCAGATGCTGCAGGCTTTGAAGCACCGCGGGCCCGACTCGACCGGTTTCGCGCTCTACGGCAAGGGCGAGGAAGGCGTGTTCATATTGCGCTTCAAGGTCGCCGAGCAGGAAGAGATGAGAAAAGGCTTCGATATTCACCGCCAGGTGATCGAGCGCAAGGCGGCAGTCGATACTCGACTCGAGGAAATGGGTGCCGAAATCGCAAAGAAGGAAGACGCTACCGAATATGCGTTTCGCTATCACTTCAGGTTCGGCGGCGATCTCAAGCGCCTGATCGATTACATAGAAGACATCGATGGCGTCGAGATCCTGTCGGTGGGCAAGGGCCTGGAATTGATCAAGGACCTGGGTGATGCGACGATCGTTTCAAATCAATATGGGTTGAATGGCTTTATCGGAACCCACGCCATCGGCCATACCCGCATGGCGACGGAATCGGATGTCGACATTCGCTCCGCGCATCCCTACTGGGCCTACCCGTTCAACGACGTATCGGTCGTGCACAACGGCCAGTTGACCAATTACTGGACCAACCGCCGCGACCTCGAGCGCCGCGGTCATCGCTTCATGTCGAACTGCGACTCGGAACTGATCGCGGTTTACGTCGCCGATCGCATCGACCGGGGCGACGAGCTCGACGACGCGATGAAGCGGTCGATCGAGGAACTCGACGGCGTGTTCACCTACCTGGTTGCGACCAGCGACCAGCTCGGCATGGCCAAGGATGTGATGGCGGCCAAGCCGATGGTGCTCTACGAGAGCGACGAATTTGTCGGCCTGGCTTCGGAAGAAGTGGCCATCCGTAGTATTTTCCCGCGTGAAATTGACACCTGGGATCCATATCAGGGGGAGGTAAAAGTATGGGCAGCGTAAGCACATCCCATGAAATGGGGCTCCACGAGGAGCAACTCGCCGGTCGTACCCAGCAAATGTATTTCTCGGCCACCGAGGAAGAGAATTTCACCTATCCGTGGTCCTACGAGGTCGATTTCGACAAGACCGCCGAGTTCGACGCGGCGGACATGGAAATCAGCGACATCAACCTGAAGATCCGCAACCTGATGAAGGAAGGCCACGGCACGATTACGGTGCAGAACCCGCGCGCCAAGCATTCGCTCGGCGTCGGCATTCTGAATCGGCTGAACCTGAACTTCGAAGGCAGCCTCGGCTACTTCGGCTGTGGCCTGATCGACGGTCCCAACGTGCACATCTCCGGCCGCGTCGGCTGGTCCTGCGCGGAAAACATGCTCGCCGGCACGGTCGTGATCGAAAAGAACGCGGGTTCGCTGTTCGGCGCCGCGATTCGCGGCGGCGACCTCGTTTGCAAGGGCCAGGCCGGCGCGCGCGTGGGCATCGATCAGAAAGGCGGCACGATTATCGTCGGAGGCAGCGTCGGTGCCTTCACCGGCTTCATGATGCAGCGCGGCCGCATGATTATCCTTGGCGACGCCGGCGATAATCTAGGCGACTCGATGTACGACGGTACGATTTACGTCGCCGGCAAGATCGCGAGCCTGGGTGTCGACTGCGTTGAAACCGAGCTCACCGACCTCGACAAGAAATACCTCGCTGGCAAGCTCGAGCAGTACGAAATGGAGGCGCCGGGCGGCATCGACAGCATCGTCAAGCTGACCTCGGGCAAGCAGCTGTGGAATTACGATAACCTCGAGCCCACCGAGAAGAAGCTGGTGCTTTAGGCGCACCGGTTACTGGAGAATTCTGATGTCTGAAAAAGCTAAAAAAGACCCGTATAACCTCGGCAAGAGCTTCCTCTTCACCCCCGAGGTGATCAACGATATTCACGTCAAGTCCGAACTCGGGCGTTACCGCATGCGCGGCTTTTCGCTGTTCAAGAAAATCCCGACCTGGGACGATCTGACGTTCATGCCCGGCACGCTGACCCGCTTCGTCATCGAGGGTTATCGCGAAAAGTGCTTGACCAGGACCGTGATCGGCCCGCACGCGAAGAAACCGCTCGAACTGGATATTCCAGTTTACATTACCGGCATGTCATTCGGCGCGCTGTCCTACGAGGCCAAGACCGCGCTCGCGCGCGGCGCAACCATGGCCGGCACCGCGACCTGTTCCGGTGAGGGTGGCATGATCCCGGACGAACGCCGTTACTCGTCGAAATGGTTCTACCAGTGCATCCAGTCGCGTTACGGCTTCAACCCGAACCACCTGCGCCTCGCCGACGCGGTCGAGTTTTTCATCGGCCAGGGCTGTAAGGTCGGCCTCGGCGGTCACCTGATGGGACAAAAGGTTACCGACCAGGTTGCCGAAATGCGCTCGCTGCCGGCCGGTATCGACCAGCGCTCGCCGGCGCGCCACCCTGACTGGATGGGCCCGGACGATCTCGCGCTCAAGATTCAGGAGGTCCGTGAAGCCACCGATGGCCAGATTCCGATTCAGCTCAAGCTCGGCGCCGCTCGGGTTTACGACGACGTGCGCATGGCGGCCAAGACCGGTCCCGACTCGATTTACATCGACGGCATGGAAGGCGGTACCGGCGCCGGCCCGCACCTCGCTACCGAGGATACCGGCGTTCCCGGAATTGCCGCGATTCGCCAGGCGCGTAAGGCGCTCGACGACGTCGGTAAGTCGGGCGACATCACCCTGGTGTACGCCGGTGGTATCCGTAACGGTGCCGACGTCGCCAAGGCACTGGCGCTCGGCGCGGACGCCATCGCGATCGGTCATTCCGCGCTGATGGCGCTGAACTGCAACAAGGATATCCCGGAGGCCGACTTCCCCAATGAAATGGGTGTCGAGGCGGGCTACTGCTATCACTGCCACACGGGCCGTTGCCCGGTCGGCGTCGCCACCCAGGATCCGATCCTGCGCAAGCGTCTCGACCCGGACGCGGCGGCGGAGCGGGTATACAACTTCCTGCACACGCTGACCATCGAGGCGCAGCTGTTTGCGCGCGCCTGTGGCAAGACCAACATCCACTCGCTGGAACCGGAAGATCTGGCCGCGCTGACGCTCGAGGCCTCGGCCTGTGCCCAGGTACCGATGGCGGGTACGCAACACACCGTCGGTCGTCCCGATATGACCCGTTACTGAGGAGAACAATCATGGCTGAACAAGATATCAATCATTTTCTCGAAGGCGACGGCGTCGATTCGGAACGCGAAAAAATCATCGGGCAGCACATCGGTTATCGTTACGACGTCAACCTCGTGCCCGATCTCGACCGTTGCACGCCATTCCTGAGCAAATACATGGAAGTCATGGGCTGGAAGGACCTGAACTGGCTCGAGGACGTGCACATGGGTTACGAGGAGGGGCGTCCCGCGGTATTCGATCGCAACATCAACGGCTGGGTAACCATCCCGGAAGACATCGAGTTGCCGGACAACCAGCAGGACCGCGACATGATCGCGCGCGAGCTGCTGGTCAAGTTCCAGATGTCCAAGAGCCACCCGATGGTCGACCTGCGCCAGGCCTACGAGAAGTTTTCCTGAGCGGAATGGTTGTGATTTAGAGGTCGTACGGGGGTCGCCGAGAATTTGACGACCCTCGCTCAACCCAGGGCAGCCGGGAAAGTAGCTGCATGATGTGGGCAGGGACGGTATTACCGGGCAGAGGATAATACTGGTAATCGAGGCTTATCGGGAGTAAAAACTGGATCGTCAAGTAACCACAAAGGTCGCCGGCGCAATTTCGGCAGGTGTAAACCAGGCTAATAAAAGAGGGGTAACGGGATAATGGATAATGAATTAACTGCACTCGGGATTATATTTACCGAGTTTTATTATTGGTTGACCGTCGTGTGGATGTTCCTGATTCACGTCGGTTTTTGTATGTACGAAGTCGGGGCTTCGCGTTACAAAAGCCACATGCACACGCTGATGAAGAATACGATGCTGATTCCGCTGGTAACGATCACATTTTACTTCTTCGGCTGGTGGATCTACTTCGCCTTCGTCAATGGCCCCTGGATTCTCAATGGCGAGGGACTGGTCGACGCGCCCTGGGCCACGCCGTGGAGCGAGTTGATGGGTACCCACATGGGTGGCCCGCCATTGCAGGATTCGCTGACCGCGGACGATACCGCGTTCTGGGCGCGTATCAATGGCGTGTTCTGGGCCGCGTTCCTGCTATTCTCATGGACCGCCGCGTCAATCGTATCCGGATCGGTAATCGAACGCATTCGCCCGAGCGCGTTCTGGATTCTGGCCGTCCTGATCGGATCGTTTACCTGGATTATCGATGCCTCCTGGGGCTGGTCGTGGAACGGCTGGATGGTGCAGCTACTCGGATATCACGATGCCTATGCGTCCGGGGTTATTCACGCGATCGCCGGTGGTTTCGCGCTTGGTGTGCTGGTCGTGCTTGGACCCCGCATCGGCAAGTTTCGCGCCGACGGCACGCCGCGCAATATCAACCCGCACAATCCGTGGCTGGTCACGATCGGCCTTTTCCTGATCTATACCGGTTTCTGGGGATTCTACGTCGCCTGTAATATTCCGATTATCGACGTCTACGGATCGGCGATGCTCGATGTCGAAGGCAAGTCTTTCTTCAGCGCAACCAATATATACCTGCAGCCGACGACGCTGTCCGCGATTACGCTCAACTTCCTGATGTCGCTGTCCGGCGGGTTGCTCGCTGCCTATCTCATCTCAGACGGTGATGCTTTCTGGACCTATTCCGGAGGATTGGCGGGCGTTATCGGCGCCTCGGCGGGTAACGACCTGTATCATCCGATCCAGGCCATGATCATTGCCGGGGGCGGTGCGATCATCGCCTACAAGATGCATTACTGGGTCGAACGCAGGTTCAAGATCGACGATGCCGTGGGTGCGGTCGCGGTGCATGGTTATGCCGGTTTCTACGGTGTGGTCGTGGCCGGCTTCATGCTCTGGGGTTACCCGTCTTCACCGTTCGAGGGTTACGCGGCAATTTCTCCGTGGGGTAATTTCATCGGCGCGCTAATCATGTTCTTCGTACTCGGATTTTTCCCGGCATTAATCGTCTCGAAGATTTTACACGGTATGGGTATGTTGCGTATCCCCAGGGAAATCGAGATGGTCGGCCTGGATATCAACCACGAGTCGGCGCGAGCGGCGGATGCCGATGAAGTTGCGCAGGCGGTCCGTGAGGAAGCCGCCCGCGGCTCCTGATTCGACTCGATAGATAACCGAACACTATAGGAGAAGATATTATGTCTACCGGAGCAGTTGATAACTGGTTGAACCTGGACACCTTCGGCCCGATTTACCCGTTTGCCGGGGCCGAAGTTTTCCTCGCGATCGTGGGCATCGCCCTCTGGATCCTGTGGCACTTTCTGCAGATCAGGAAAGAGAACGAGGAATTCCGCAAGGATATCGAAAATATCCGCAGCATGGGCGGCCCGGGGAAAGTCCTCGAGGACGAGTCCAGGCGAGAGATAGAGGACCAGGTAGGGCAGTAGCGCCCGTCCTGTAGTCTTGAAGCACCGGGGCCTCTTCGACCTGCCGGTCGAAGAGGCTTTTTGAATTAATCAAGACGGCGCGTTGCAGCCTGGGCTGCGCGCACCTGCCTTTTCCGGGCGATGGCCGAGCTAGCCGCGCGAACATGATTCCAGACAGGAGTACGAGTTGATAAAAGATGCACTCTCGTCATTGCCTGCCCGGCCGGCCCTGTTCATTGCGCCGGTCATCGCGCTGCTGGTTCTGGTTTACTACTACTGGGATCTGCACGCCCGGTGTACCGACCTGCGCGAGCAGCGCACGGCATTGACCGGGTATTTGCAGACGCTGGATTCGCCCGGCGGGTTTCGCCTGGCCGAGTTTACCGGGTTTGCCTGGGACAAGGTCAGGATCGCGGTCGACCTGAAAGGGGCGAGTCGGTCGCTCGAGTGTCCTTTCGGCTGGAACTGGGCCGCCGGTGAGCGCGAGGCGCTGATCGAAGCGGGGCTGCTGACCGGTCTAATTTTCGGCTTTCAGGATTCGATTGTCGCTTACTTCGAACTGCGTGGCGACCAGATAGCTTTTCGTGGCGTCGAGTCCGTGTTGACGCCGGACAGTGCGGTATTTTCGCTCGCCCGGGCAGATGGCTCCGATACGGCCGTCGTCCTGACGCTGAAGCCCTAGACACCGGTTTTTATTGCCCGGCTTCCAGTCATGATTGAACTCGGCCTCGCGCGGATTCCTGCCATATCACGATAATCCTTGGCCGTGCGTTGCTGATATCCTCGTGATGCATTGGTTATGCTGTCGATTTGGCCGCTGCGTATTGGTACACAAATGGTATATAAAACAAGACCATAGCTATCGCGAATCAGATTGGTTATGATTGCGCGCAGGTGACGGCCGCGACGGTCGCAGCCCAATAATAACCAAGGCGACCGATGGACCGACCGCAGCCTGCCCAATGGGCGGCTTTGACATCTATGGACCAGCAACCGAAAAACGAAATTGACGCTTTGTCGCCAAAACTTGAGGTTCAACTTTAGCTAAGGGGGATACCAATAATGACACCTGCAGAACTCGAGTCCGCGTTAACGTGGGCTAATACGATAAACCTCGAAGTTTATTACTACTGGTGTACGGCAATCATGATCCTGATTCACGCGGGCTTCATGATGTACGAAATGGGCGCATCACGGGTCAAGCATACGCTCGCCGCCGGCACCAAGAATATTCTCGCCTTCGCCTACATGATCCCGACCTTCTGGATGTTCGGATGGTGGATTTACCTGGCGATGTACAACGGCTTTACCCCGGACTGGGAAGCGGGCGCGGGCGGTGTTCCGTGGGGCGAGAGCATGGGGCCGAACCTGCAGGATAACGCCTCGGGCGTTTTCTGGGGTGCGTTCACGCTGTTCGCCTGCACCACCGCGTCGATCATGTCGGGGTCGGTGATCGAGCGCATCCGCATGACCGCGTTCATCATTCTCGCGGTCATTCTGGGTTCAGTTGCCTGGATACTGGCGGCGGCCTGGGGCTGGCATTACGCCGGCTGGATGGTTGTCGAGTGGGGCTATCACGATTTCGGCGCCTCCGGACTGGTGCACATGGTCTCCGGCTTTTTTGCGCTCGGCGTACTGATCCATCTCGGCCCCCGCGTCGGCAAGTTCAATGCCGACGGCTCGGCCAACGTGATTCGCGGGCACAGCCTGCCGATGACGATGGTCGGCCTGATGCTGATCGTGACCGGCTTCTTCGGCTTCCTCGGCGGCTGCCTGTTCTACGGCGGCGGTGGTCCGACCGGGATCGGTCAGTGGACCAATATCTACGGCATGCCGACGACCCTGTCGACGATCTGCTTCAACACGCTGATGGGCGTGGCCGGCGGCATGATCGGCGCCTACGCCAAGACGCGGGATCCTTTCTGGATGATGTCCGGCGCGCTGTGCGGCGTCATCTCGGTCGCGTCCGGCATGGACCTGTACTATCCGGGACTTGCCTTCGTGCTCGCCTTCGTTGGCGGCGTCATCGGTCCGATCTCCGCGCAATTTTTCGAGAAGTTGGGTATCGACGACGCGGTTGGCGCGGTTTCGGTACACGGTACCTCCGTCACCCTCGGCGTGCTTTTCGCCGGCATTTTCCTCGGCGGCTACCCGCAGTTCGCGGACAATATTCCGACGATTACCTTCATGGGCCAGTTCAAGGGCATGATCGTGATGTTCCTGCTCGGCTTCGTGCCGGGCTACGTGTTTGCCTGGATCTTCAAGATGCTGGGCATCCTGCGCGCGAGCGACGGGGTTCAGGAAGTCGGCATGGACGTCGAGATCGAGGCCATGGCCTATCCTGAAGACATCAAGACCATTAACTAAGAGGAGTAATACGTATGTTTAACTCAAGTCCAATTGAAAGCTGGGACGGCGCAGGCGTGTTCTTCTCGTTTGGTGCCGGCACCGGCATCACGGTGCTGATTTTCTGGCTCGCGGTCATCTGCCTGATTATCCCCCTGTGGATAACGCTGAAGACCGAAAACCACCATGAGCACAAGCACAAGACGGGTGGGGCGGACGACAGCGATCGTACTGCCGGCGTAGAAAAATAGCGCCCCAGGGCGTTGATATAAAGAGGCTCCATCCGGCAACGGATGGGGCCTTTTTTCTAGCCGATCGGAACCTGCCGGGAGAAGTGGGAAAAACTTCTCGGTAAGCCGTTCATTTGCAGATAGAATCGCCGCTTGCAAATTTACAGAGCCTGTTTGTCAAGCCAGGTATCCTTTCGCGTTTGAAAATTTTGTTTAGGGAGATGAGTAGTGGCAACCATCATTGACGGCAAGGCCTTCTCGGCCAACCTGCGCGGCGAAATCGCGCGCAAAGTCGAATTGTTGAAACAGAATCATTCATTGACGCCCGGCCTTGCCGTGGTGCTGGTAGGCGAGGACCCGGCGAGCCAGGTCTACGTACGCAGCAAGGGTAAGCAAACCGTCGAGGCGGGGATGAATTCCTACGAACACAAGCTGTCCGCGGATACCAGCGAGGCGGACCTGCTCGCCCTGGTCGAAGATTTGAACAACGATCCGGACGTGCACGGCATTCTCGTGCAGCTGCCCCTGCCGAAGCACATCAACGAGGAAGCCGTGATCAACTCGGTCTCGGCGGACAAGGACGTGGACGGTTTCCACCTGTCCAATGTCGGCAAGCTCGCTACCGGCGCCGAGGGCATCGTGCCGTGCACGCCGCTGGGCTCGATGATGATGCTGAAGGACCATCTCGGTGACCTGTCGGGCAAGAAGGCGATCGTCGTCGGGCGTTCGAACATCGTCGGCAAGCCGATGGCGGCGCTGTTGTTGAAGGAGAGCTGCACGGTTACGATCGCGCATTCGCGCACCCGGGATCTGCCCGGCGAGTGCCGCCAGGCGGATATCGTCGTCGCCGCGGTGGGCCGGCCGGAGATGGTCAAGGGCGACTGGATCAAGCCCGGCGCGACCGTGATCGATGTCGGCATCAACCGCGTCGAAAACGACGATGGCTCGACCCGGCTGGTCGGAGACGTCGAATTCGCCAGCGCGGAAAAGGTGGCCGGCGCGATCACGCCGGTACCCGGCGGCGTCGGCCCGATGACCATCGCCTGCCTGTTGCACAATACCCTGCAGCAGGCCTGCCGCCTGAACGGCATCGACGTTCCCGAATAATCAGATCACGACGGGCGATCAGGCGGGCCGGGTCGAGACGGAATCGAAATCGTCCGCGAAAAAACGCCGCTTCAGACGTCCAGTTCGTCGGCTTCCAGCGCGCGATTATTGCCGCGTAACATGACCAGGAGGGTACAGCCCTCGGGCGTGGTCGAACTGTGCTTCGACCCCGGTTTGAAACTGACGAAGTCGCCGCCGCGATAAACGCTGCCATCGCAATCGACGAGTTCTCCGTCTATCACCATGAATTCTTCGAAACCGCAATGCTCGTGCGGTTTCGACTGCGAACCGGGGTCCATGCGCAACAGGAAGCATTCGAATTCGCCGTTTTGCAGTTCTCCGCTAAGCGGTATCCATGACATGCCCGCGATGGGGTCGCCGTAACGATCGTAAGGTTTGAAAGCCTCCGAGGTTGCCCTGATCACTTCGCGCAGCTTGCTATCCAGCATTCGACACCTCTCCGGCACGGCGTGCCCGGAATTGGGTTTAACGGCGAATTTCGGGTAGAGCCCGATCATCCGCCGATGGGGGCTCAATCATAAACCGCCGCAGGCTTCGGTAAAAGGTTTGCGATGAATCAGAAGCGGGCTTGTTTGCCATCAAGTTCTTTTATTTTCACGGTGATATACTAAATCTATTAATAACAACGTAAGCACCGATATGTCCGAAGCCCCCGACCCGGAAACCGCCGTCCAGGCGGAAGCTGACGAACTCGCGCCAGTCGAGACCCGTTCTGTCGAAGACAATAGCATGGCGCAACATGAACTCGATCGCATGGATGTCATCCGTCGTTTCGAAAACGGCATGTACCCATATGCCGACAGGATCGGGAATTCCGAGTACGAACGGGTCAAGTCGTCGCTGCAGGTCGAATTGCTCAAGGTGCAACGCTGGGTGAAAAAATCCGGTAAGAAGATCATGATCCTGTTCGAGGGTCGTGACGCTGCCGGCAAGGGCGGCGCAATCAAGCGTTTCATGGAGCACCTGAACCCGCGCGGTGCGCGCGTGGTCGCGCTGGAAAAACCCACTGTCGCCGAACAGACGCAATGGTATTTTCAACGTTACATCAATCACCTGCCTTCGGCCGGGGAAATCGTCCTGTTCGACCGCTCCTGGTATAACCGGGCCGGGGTCGAGCGCGTCATGGGGTTTTGCGACCCGGGCGCTTATCTCGAGTTCATGCGTCAGTGCCCGGAAATAGAGCGCATGCTGGTGCGTTCCGGCGTGCTGTTGTTCAAGTACTGGTTTTCGGTTACCCAGGACGAGCAGCGCAGGCGCTTCGAATCGCGCAAGAGCGATCCGCTCAAGCAGTGGAAATTATCGCCGATCGACCAGGCCTCGATCGACAAGTGGGACGATTATACCGAGGCCAAGGAAGCCATGTTCTTTTACACCGATACCGCCGACGCGCCCTGGACGATTATCAAGTCGGACGACAAGAAGCGCGCGCGCCTGAATTGCATGCGTCATTTCCTGTCTTCGCTGAACTACGACGACAAGGATTACGACACCGTCGGCGAACCCGATCCGTTCATCGTCACCTCCAGCGACCACGCGATCGCCAATAGCGAGCACATTCTCGGCAAGAGCCTGCATCCGCAGCAGCGGCGCAAAAAAAAATAGTGTTGTCCCCGGGTCGTGTTGCCGGCGCGTCAACAGCGCACGCAATCGACGGCAATGCTGCAGCGGTGCCGCCGATCTGCGCTCTAGAGATGCGCCTGGCCCGGACGTTAAGGTTTTCCCGGGCAAAAAAAAGGTGCGTCGACCGACGCACCCCTGCAATAAAGCGGTAGTCTCGAGGAGTACCCGTCAGGCGGGCGTCTCCAGGTAACTTTCCAGCGAATCGTCGAGTGCGTCCTTCCATGGCGTGTGATGCGCCGGCGCCTTGGTGCCGGTCATCGGCGAAACATATCCATGATCGCGGAAGGTCATGATGTTTTCCTTCTTGTGTTTCTTCCACTGAAAGAAGGCTTCGTTGGCGGCGTCGATATCGAAACTCGGATAATCGGTTTCGTCGATCAGTTCCTTGGTGTAAGCCCCCTGGTAGCGAATACAGGCGTAATCGTCCTCGAGCGCGTCTTCCGCGTCCTCGCGCGCCTTGACGTCGGCCAGCAATGTCCCCTTGTCGGTCGGCACTTCGATCCGGCCCAGGATTACGTCGCGCACGTACCAGGCCTGCGCATCGAACATGTTGAAGGTGTACCACTGGTCCTGCATGCCGAGATAAAACAGCTTGGGGTTGTCGCACCAGACCACGCCCTTGTAGAGGTTGGCAGCGGCCAGGCGGTTGGCGGTGCGCAGCCTCAGGTCCTCGGCCATGAACGGGAAGTGGTGCAGGTAACCGGTGCACAGGATGATCGCGTCGACTTCCGCGGTCGAGCCGTCCTTGAAGGTGGCGGTGTTCTTTTCGACCTTTTGCAGCAGCGGCACCTCTTTCCAGTTATCCGGCCACTTGTAACCCATCGGCGCGGTGCGGTGCGATACGGTGACCGACTTGCAGCCGTATTTCCAGCACTGCGAGCCGATGTCCTCGGCCGAATAGGAGGTGCCGATGATCAGGATGTTCTTATCCTTGAACTCCATCGCGTCGCGGAAGTCGTGCGCGTGCAGCACGCGACCGTTGAAAGTTTCGAAACCCTCGAAGTAAGGCACGTTTGGGGTCGAGAAATGGCCGGTGGCGACGACCACGTGGTCGAAGTCCTCGCTGTACTCGTTATCCTTTGCCTCATCGTAAGCGGTGACGGTAAACATGCCGGAAGCATCATCGTAGGTCACGTGCCGCACCGGCGTGCTGAAGCGAATCCACGGGCGCACGCCCGCCTTCTTGACCCGGCCCTCGATGTAGTCGAACAGCACCGCGCGCGGCGGGTAGGAGGCGATCGGCTTGCCGAAATGGTCTTCGAAAAAGTAGTCGGCGAACTCGAGGCCTTCCTTCGGCCCGTTGGACCACAGGTAGCGGTACATGCTGCCGTGCACCGGCTCGCCGTGCTCGTCGAGCCCGGTACGCCAGGTGTAGCGCCACAGGCCGCCCCAGTCTTCCTGTTTTTCGAAACAGACGATATCCGGAATTTCGGCGCCTTTTTCTTTCGCCGACTGGAATGCTCTCAATTGTGCCAGACCGCTTGGCCCGGCGCCGATGACCGCGACACGCTTACTCATTACTTCCTCCAACTGGTTGATTTTTTTCGATATTATTATTTTGAAAAGATCTAATATTGAGGTCGATCAAGGTTAGGGAAAATAACCTGCAGGGTCAACCGCTTACCCCGTATTCGGTTTCGAATTATTTATCTGGCGGACAACCTTCCGCGCTCGAAGCAGGTTATCCACGCTCGCCCGGGCGGGTTGCAATAGACGGCCCACTAGGGTTTGATAGAGCGCATTGTAAAAAGCAGGCAGGTCCATGCCCGAACCGGCAACTGATCGACGAGACGCCGAGAATTCGCTTACCGAGCAAAACGTCAAGGGGCTCGAAATCGCGATCGGCAAGCAGGTGCGCGGCCAGCGCAAGCGGCTCAACCTGACCGTCGCCGCGCTCGCGCGCCAGGCGCAGCTGTCGACCGGCATGCTGTCGAAAATCGAGAATGGGCAAACCTCGCCATCGCTGGCCACGCTGACCGCGCTGGCCAACGCGCTGCACGTCCCGGTAACCTCGTTCTTTCGCGGTTACGAAGAGCAGCGTGACGTGACCTTCATTCGCGCCGGCGAGGGCTTGTCGATCGAGCGTCGTGGTTCTGGCGCGGGGCACCAGTATCAACTGCTCGGGCATACGATCGGCAAGCCCTACAGTATCGAACCCTACCTGATTACGATCACCGACGAATCCGAAGTGTTTCCGGTGTTTCAACACGCCGGCATGGAGTTGATATACATGCTCGAGGGAAGGGTGACCTATCGGCATGCGAACCAGACTTACACGCTGCGTCCGGGCGACTCGCTGTTCTTCGACGCCGAGGCGTCGCACGGCCCGGACGAACTGCAGAAGCTGCCCTGCCGTTATCTGTCGATCATCGTATCCGAAGCATCGGGCGGATAGGCTGTTTCCTGATAGGAAACATTATTTCACTTCAGTTGACTTGGTGGGTCGGGTTGGTTAGCCTTGGCCGCTGAATTTGATGCCCCGGAGGGCGCGCCATGTGCGGAATCGTCGGACTCTTTATCAAAAATCCCGCGATGCAGGCGGAGCTGGGAAAATACCTGTCGCTGATGCTTGCGGAAATGACCGATCGCGGTCCGGACAGCGCTGGCGCCGCGATCTATCATGACCCGGTCGAGGCCGGGGCGGCCAAGGTTACCGTATTGGCCGAAGATCCGGACTATCGCTGGGACATGCTGACCCAGGAACTACAGCAGGCCTTCAACCGGGATGCCGGGGTTGCGGTGCACCGTGACCAGGCGGTGCTCAAGATCGGCGCCAGCCCGGCCGACGCGCAGCGCTGGCTGCTCGCGAACCATCCGGAACTGCGCATCAACAGCGCCGGCGAGAGTATCGAGATTTTCAAGGGCAAGGGTTCGCCGCGCGAGTTCATCCGCAATTTCGATCTCGCCAGCTACAGCGGCAGCCACGCGCTCGGCCACACGCGCATGGCGACCGAGTCGGCGATCACCACCGAGCATTCGCATCCTTTCTCGACCGGTCTCGATCTGTGCCTGGTGCACAACGGCTCGCTGTCGAATCATAACCGCCTGCGCGAGGTGCTGAAGAAGCGCGGCCTGACCTTTCAGACCGATAACGACAGCGAGGTCGCCGCCGGTTACCTCGCCTGGCGTCTGCAGGAGGGCGACACGCTCGACCAGGCCCTGCACAACGCGCTGCGTGACCTTGACGGGTTCTACACTTTCGCGATCGGCAGCAAGGATGGATTCGCCGTGCTGGTCGACCCGATCGGCTGCAAGCCCGCGGTTATGGCCGAGACCGACGACTGGGCCGCGATGTCTTCCGAATTTCGCGCGATCGCGACGCTGCCCGGGGTCGACAAGGCCAGGATCTGGGAACCGACGCCGGCGAAAATCTATAGCTGGCACCGGGAGTAAGACATGCCGACATTCGATCTGAAAGACGCCGACGTGCGTGAATTGAACCGGGCGCTGCACGACGAGGCGTCCGCGGGCGCCGAGTTCAGGGTCATCAACCCGAACGGCAAGCACTCGGTAGCGGTCGGCGCGATGTTTCCGACGCAAATCGATATCGAGGGCCATGTCGGCTACTACTGCGCCGGTATGAACCAGCAGGCGACGGTCACCGTGCACGGCAACGCCGGCTCTGGCTGCGCCGAAAACATGATGTCGGGCTCGGTGCGGGTCAAGGGCAACGCGTCGCAGTACTGCGGCGCGACCGCGCATGGCGGACTGCTAGTGGTCGAGGGTGATACCTCGGCGCGTTGCGGCATTTCGATGAAAGGTGTCGACATCGTGGTCGGCGGCTCGGTCGGCAACATGTCCGCATTCATGGCGCAAAGCGGTCGCCTGGTGATTTGCGGCGACGTCGGCGAGGCGCTCGGCGATTCGATGTACGAGGCGCGCATCTATGTCGGCGGCGAGGTTGCGAGCCTGGGCGCGGATTGCATCGAGAAAGAAATGAAATCCGAACACGAGGCCGAGCTGAAAGAATTGCTGCAGGCGGCCGGCATCGACGGCGGCGACCTGTCGCGCTTCCGCCGCTACGGTTCGGCGCGCAAACTGTATAACTTCAACATCGACCACGCCGGCGAATACTAGGAGGCCCAAGATGAGCAACGATCCAGAATTCAAATCCCGCCTGCGTGAATCGGCAACCTTTCCGCGCCACGTGATCGCGGAAATCCAGCGCGCCGCGCGCGAGGGCATTTACGATATTCGCGGATTCGGCGCGAAACGCCGCGTACCCGATTTCGACGACCTGCTGTTTCTCGGCGCGAGCATGTCCCGCTACCCGCTGGAAGGTTACCGCGAACGCTGCGATACCAGCGTCACCCTGGGCACGCGCTTCGCGAAGAAGCCGATCGAGCTGAAAATCCCGATCACGATTGCCGGCATGTCCTTCGGTGCGCTATCCGCCCAGGCCAAGGAATCTCTTGGCCGTGGCGCGAGTATCATGGGCACCAGCACGACCACCGGCGACGGCGGCATGACTCCGGAAGAACGCGGCCATTCGGATATTCTCGTCTACCAATACCTGCCGTCACGCTATGGCATGAACCCGGACGATCTGCGCAAGGCCGACGCGATCGAGGTGGTCGTCGGGCAGGGCGCCAAGCCGGGCGGAGGCGGCATGTTGCTCGGGCAGAAGATCTCCGACCGAGTCGCCGAAATGCGCAACCTGCCGAAAGGCATCGACCAGCGCAGCGCCTGCCGTCACCCGGACTGGACCGGTCCGGACGATCTCGAAATCAAGATCAACGAACTTCGCGAAATCACCGACTGGCAGGTGCCGATCTACGTCAAGGTCGGCGCGACGCGCACCTTTTTCGACGTCACGCTTGCGGTCAAGGCCGGTGCCGACGTGGTCGTCGTCGACGGCATGCAGGGCGGCACCGCGGCGACCCAGGACGTGTTCATCGAACACGTCGGCATCCCGACCCTGCCGGCCGTGCGGCTGGCGGTCGAGGCCTTGCAGGAACTCGACATGCACCGCAAGGTGCAATTGATCGTCTCCGGTGGTATCCGCAACGGGGCCGATACGGCCAAGGCGCTCGCGCTCGGCGCGGACGCGGTCTCGATCGGCACCGCGGCAATGATCGCGCTCGGCGACAACAGCCCCGAGTACGAGGCGGAATACAATAAGCTCGGCAGCTCGGCGGGCTACTACGACGACTGGCAGGCCGGCCAGGACCCGACCGGAATCTCGACCCAGGACCCGGAACTGGCCAAGCGCCTCGATCCCGAACTTGGCGGTCGCCGTATCGCCAATTACCTCAACTGCATGACTCTTGAAACCCAGACGCTGGCGCGCGCCTGTGGCAAGAGCCATGTGCATAACCTCGAGCCGGAAGATATGGTAGCCTTGACGATCGAGGCCGCGGCCATGGCCAAAGTGCCGCTGGCTGGAACCGGCTGGATTCCGGGACAAAACTTTTAATCGAATCGCCATAACCAATAACGCAATAGGGGGAATCATGGCAAAAGATCTCGAAGCGATCGCTAAAGCGAAAAAAATAAAATACTTCCTGGTCAGCTGGGTCGACCTGTTCGGTGTGCTGCGCGCCAAGTTGGTGCCGACGCGCGCGATCAAGGGGATGCAGAAAGACGGCGCCGGTTTTGCCGCCTGGCTCGACATGACCCCGGCGCATCCTGATATGTTCGCAATTCCCGACCCGGACAGCCTGATCCAGTTGCCCTGGAATCCGGAAATCGGCTGGGTTGCCGGCGACCTGTGGATGGAAGGCAAGGAGGTCGAAGCATCGCCGCGCGTTGCCTTGAAGCGCCAGCTCGCCAAGGCAAGCCGTAAGGGCTATCGCATGAAGACAGGGGTCGAGTGCGAATACCATTTGATTACCCCCGACGGCAGCGCGCTGGCCGATGCCGCGGATACCCAGCCCAAGCCCTGTTACGACCAGCTCGCATTGATGCGCCAATACCCGGTCGTGGGCCATATTTGCGACTGCATGATCAAGCTCGGCTGGAATCCTTACCAGAACGACCACGAGGACGCCAACGGGCAGTTCGAAATGAACTGGGATTACGACGATGCGTTGAAAACCGCCGACAGGCATGTGTTTTTCAAGTTCATGGTCAAGTCGATCGCCGAACAGCATGGCATGCGCGCGACCTTCATGCCCAAGCCGTTCAAGCAATTAACCGGCAATGGCTGCCACGCGCACGTTTCGCTGTGGGATCGTGCCGGCAAGAAAAACCTGTTTGCGACTAATCGCAAGGATCCTCGCGGACTGGGGCTGTCGCCGCTGGCCTACAAGGCACTCGGCGGCATCATGCACTCGGCCTCCGACCTGGCCGCGATCTTCAACCCGACGGTCAACAGCTACAAGCGTATCAATGCGCCGCGTACGATGTCGGGTGCGACCTGGTCGCCGAACGCGGTCACTTACGCGGGTAACAACCGCACCCACATGATCCGCGTGCCCGAAGACGGGCGTTTCGAATTGCGCCTGATGGATGGCGCCGCCAATCC
>JBFGQE010000015.1:0-21052 GCA_041564355.1 Gammaproteobacteria bacterium
AACTAATCCTGTTTGTAAACCGGAATTTCGAGCGTCGAAACCATTGTCTGCTGCCATGCCGGCCGATGCGCGCCGTTTCCCGCCCGCAGAAATGTCAAGGGGACCAATGTAAATCGAATTATTCTGAAGTTGAACGTTCGAATCTGGTCACTTTCGGTAGTCCCGAGTGCAACCTCGAGAGCCCGTTACCGGGAAGGCTAAACCCGCGGTGTCTTGTTGCTAACTTCATTTCTCGGCAAACTCGAGCTCAATCCGCAACTCTCCCTCGAACCAGCTCTCGATACTCAGAGTTCCCGTTTGTTGCGTCACGTAAAACCCTTTCCCGGGCGCCGGCGCCACCTGTTCAAACTGCAATTCCCCGGCGGGATAGTGCACCGTCAGGCTAACGTGGTAAGGATAAAAGCCATCCAAAAATTTACGATGATAGGGCCCGTTAATCATTCCGAAGGTTTTGCTCGATAAGCGATTTAATATTCTCACATTCGCCCGCACACACAATTCCGCACCTTTTCCCACGTCCTCCAACTCGACCGAATGCGATTTAACCCGGAATTGCGCAATGTGCTTCGCTTTGGTTACCTTAAAATTGATCATTTCACGATAGGCGTAGACCACATCGGTTCTGCTCACCCGGTCCAGGTGCCGGTAACATTGACGCATTTTTATCCAGCCCGTTTGCATGCTTTCGGGTGTTATCCACAGGTGCGTATCGGAATGCAAGATCGATCGATTTTCAATGGGAGAGATGAAATTCAATTGGCCTTCGTTAACCTGCAGGGCTCGCGACTCACTGTCGTCATCCAGCCAGTTTTCCTGCGCTGGTGTATCCGCTGCCGCAAGCATCAGCGGAAGTAGCAGGCCGCAAATCGTCGCAATGATTCCGTGACAACGGGTAACGTATTTCATGCCTGGTACCATCTAGCTCGAGTTTGCTGACGCCACCGATTTTGCGCCATCAACACCATGATGTCAGGCGTCTGCTCGGGGCCGGTTCCCGTTGCCCGAACGGTGCAGGTCAAGATCCGGTTAGATGAGATCAACGGGGCGTGATCGGCTTTGTTTATCCGCTCGCAGGCTTCGCGGACAGATACGTATTGCTTTCCCCGGGGTAGGGCGGCGCCGCTCAACCCGAGACCAGCGTCTTGCCATAGTGCTTATACAAGGCGACTTCGTAATCATTGCTGATGATCTTTTTCCTGTCATAAGCCGGCGCCGATTCGATCGCCGCACGGCTCAGGTTGACGATTACCTCTTTCGCGTGCCAGTCAAGGGAGTGAATCCAGATCGGGGCCACCAGTACCAGCTTTCCGGGCAGCCATTTGCCGGTATTGACTTCCAGGTAGCGGATAACCCAGTCCTGATCGTCGAGAATGAAATCCTCGACATGGCCGATTTCCCCGTCCTCGGCATGAATGTGGTACCCGGTTACCGCAATGCTGCTGCGCAGATGGGGCTGATCGGGTTCGCGCGGTTGCGCCGCGTCCGGCGCCGGCTCGAGGTGGGCGGAATCTCCCGCGAACGGGTCGTCCATCCAGTACGGATTGATTCCGTAGTAACCAAAAAAATCGTTCTCTGAATGACGTGAAATCGGTAATGATGTCTCGACGTCGGGGCAGTTGATGATCTGTTCCCGGGTCAGATCGATGTGCAGGCCCAGGTCTTCCTCGTCCACGCTCAGCGCCAGCGACGGCGGAACCAGTACTTCCTTTCCCAGCCAGGTACCCGTCTGCACGACAAGATAGCGCACCGACCAGTATTGATCGTCGAAAAATACTTCTTTCAGGCGCCCCAGATCGCCGTCACGCGCATGTAACCGATAACCACTCAACTCTCCCAACTGTCTCAATTGCCTCATCATCGTTGATAACCTCCCGCTTAACGGTCAATGTTCACCAATAATTGCGTCGATCTCGTCGGCCTCCAGCGTTTCCTTTTCCAGCAGGGCCGCGGCGAGCGCTTCCAGCTGCTGCCGGTGGGTTTTCAGCAGGGCGTTGATTTCGCCCTCGATATCCTTCAGCAGCGTGCGAATTTCGTCGTCGATAATCTGCGCGGTGTGTTCGCTGAAATCGCGCTGCTGGGTCATTTCCCGACCGAGAAAAATGTGTTCTTCACCGCGGCGAAACGCAACCGGACCGAGTGTCTCGCTCATACCCCAGTGCGTTACCATGTGCCGCGCCAGGCGGGTAGCCTGCTTCAAATCGTCTTCCGCCCCGGAACTGCATTCACCGAATATCAGCTGCTCCGCCGCACGCCCGCCGAGCATGACGCCGATTCGATCGCGAACATAGCTGCGCCGCAGGTTGTAATGTTCTTCTTCGGGAATCTGCTCGGTCATGCCCAGCGCCCGACCGCGGGGGATGATGGTAACCTTGTCGAGGGGATCGGCGTTCGCCAGCAGGGTGGCGACGATTGCGTGCCCGGCCTCATGGTGCGCCACCAGTTTTTTCTCCTCTTCACCGATAATCAGCTCGCGTTTGCCGCCGAGCAGCACCTTGTCCCGCGCGTCGAGCAACGCGTTCATATCGACCGTTTCGCGGTCGAGGCGGCCCGCCAGCAGCGCGGCCTCGTTCACCAGGTTTTCCAGGTCCGCGCCGGAGAAACCGACGGTCAGCGCGGCGATACGGTCCAGGTCGACATCCGCGTCCAGCGGCACGTCCGCCGAGTGAATGTCGAGGATGGCGCGGCGCGCTTTCTTGTCCGGTAAATCAAGCGTAATCTTGCGGTCGAAGCGGCCCGGTCGCAGCAGCGCGGCGTCAAGCACGTCGGGCCGATTGGTCGCAGCCAGCACGACCACCGCCTCGTGCGGGTCGAAGCCGTCCATTTCTCCGAGTATCTGGTTCAGGGTCTGCTCACGCTCGTCGTGCCCGCCCCCCAGCCCGGTTCCGCGAGCCCGGCCGACGGAGTCGATTTCATCGATAAAGATGATCGCGGGCGCCTCCTTGCGCGCGCTGTCGAACATGTCGCGCACCCTTGAAGCACCCACGCCGACGAACATCTCGATAAATTCGGAGCCGCTGATACTGAAAAAGGGAACGTTGGCCTCGCCGGCAACGGCCTTGGCGAGCAATGTTTTACCGGTGCCGGGCGGCCCCATCATGAGTATTCCCTTGGGTATTTTCGCGCCCAGTTTGCGGTAGTGTTCGGGATTCTTCAGGTAACCCACGATTTCGCGCAGGTCGCGCTTGGCGTTTTCCAGGCCGGCGACATTATCGAAGGTTAATTCCGAGTCGGACTGACGGAATCGCCTGGCTTTGGATTTGGCGAAGTCGAACAATCCGCCCGCGCCGCCAAATCCGCCTAGTCGTTTTTGCATCCGGACACTCGCATACCAGAACAGCCCGATGATCAGTATCCAGGGGACAACCCCGATCAGCGTCCTGGCCAGCCAGTGCGCGTCGGCCGATTCGGCGCGAATTTCAACCTCGTGCTGTTCGAGTAACGGGATGAGCCCGACGTCCTGTAAGGGAGGTAAGGTCGTCTGGAAATGGGTGATCAGTTTTTCTTCCCCGTCGGCACCCGACCTGCGGGATTGTCGAAATTCACCCTTTACGCGATCGCCCCGCAACTCGACCCAGTCGATTCGGTCGGCGACGACCTCCGCCTTGAACTCGCTGTAGGACAGGGTTTGCAGGTTATTATCGGGAAGGCCCAGCCAGTACCAGGTAAAAACAGCAACCGCGATAAACCAGGCGAAATAGCGCCACCAGGCCAGCAGTTGTGGCTGCCTGCTGCCAGGCCCGTTGGTGTTTCCGGTAGGTTGCTCGACCGTCATAAGCTGCTCCCAATGAGCAAAATCATACAGGTCGTAACGACGGGCTAATTGCGGCCAGTCAATTAGCAGCTTATTTCATTTAACCGGTAAACCACGAGCTGGGCGAATTTTCAGCTCGATTCGACGCCCGATTATTCGGGTCTCCGCACGATCCGCGGAAGCGAGAGCCGCAACGGTCCGGCCGGTCGCTACCGAATTACTGGAATAACCGGATTCGGCACCCGGCGAAAATTGGCCTGAACCTTAGCCGGTGTAAATGCCAGGATTCCGCGCAATTCTCGACGGGAAGAAGCGGCCGCTCAGATATGATGACTGAACTTGCCGCGCTCCGCCGGCGCCATGAGTTCGTGAAACTGCACGCCGGTCACGCGCACCAGGCTCTGGTGATCGCCCGCCTCGAAGAAGACTTCGTCCTGTCTGCCGAGGCTGGATGCCGGATCCCAGATGGTCTTGACCCCGTAGGCCATGCCGACCGGCGGTATCGCGCCCAGCTCACAGTCGTTGAACACTTCGGCCAGATTGGCTTCATCCACCATCTCCACCTCCTGTCCGAGTAACTTGTGCAGCGATTCGAGTTCGACGTGGTAGTCGGAGGGCAAAACCACGAGCACGTAACCGTCTTCATCCTTTACCAGCACTCCCTTGGCCAGCGCGTCGCCATGAACGTGCGCCTTTTCGGCGGTCTCCATGCTGTATTCGCTGCGCGGATGCGTCACCAGCTTGTACTCCACCTCCCGTTGGCGCAGATAGTTTTCCAGTTTCGTTGCGATTGCCATGATACCCCCTGATTGCGTCGATCTGCCTGCGACCAGTTTAGAGCGCCGCTGGCGGGTGGGCAAGCCCACCTCGTTTCCGCCGAAACCGGGTTGGCCGATTCGAGTTGATTTTTCAGCTTCGGCAAGCGGATCCTCGATTGGGTCGAATTCGATTGCCGGGGTAACGGCTGACGGGGGAAAGACCGCGGATCGATTGTGTCCGGTGCAACGCCCCGGGGCCTTGCGGTTTAGCGCACCAGGTCCGCCTTGATCCAGATGCTGCTGTTGCCGCGACTTTGCGTCGAGTTGTAACTGCCGGTGCCGCTTTGCGCGCGCTTGAGTTGCTCGGTGACGCCGCCGATCAACAGCCACTCGCCGATGCGTCCGCTTATCGTGGTGCTGGCTGACTGGGTCGCAATACCGCCACCGCTTGCGCCACCGAGCGAGTTTTTGAACGGGCTGACCTGCAGCGTGATCCTGTCGCCGCTGACGCGCGGCAGCACGTAAAAGCCGGTGGTCACGTTCTTGTATTCGACGCCGCCCGTGGTTGCTTCAGGCGTGATCCAGGTCGTGCCCGAAAAAAAGGGGATTTGTTCTCCGGTTTCGATATAAGCCGCGGTGCCCTCGGTGACCCGCACCTGGTGAATTGGGCTGTCCTGCAGACGCATGCGAGTCGTGCTGCTGTTGACGTTGCCGCTGCCATTTCTCGTGCTGAAGGTGATGTTGCCACCGCCGTCGGCGTTATCGTTTCCGCCGCTGCCGATGTCGACGCCGGCCCCGCCGCGCTCGATCCGAAGGTTGGCGCCCACGCCGAGCTCACGCAGATCCCGGGAATCGCCCTGGAAAACAGATATCTGCAGGGTTTTTGCGGCAATATCGAGCGCGGCGATCATCTCCTTCACCTGTGCCACGGTCGCCGGCGACGAGCGCAGAAAGATCTTGAACCCGTGGCCCGATATCCGGTCCGCCTCCCCGAGCAGCGGTTCGACGATCGGTATCACCTCCGCGGCCGGGCGATTGCGCAGTTGTATCGTCGTTATCGATTGCGCGTGGACGGCGGTAACCAGGAGTGCGAGGCCCAGCAGCAGGTAAATTGGTTTCATCGGATAGGTTATCTCCCGGGACCGGGACTTCGTTTGTCGCGAGCCCTGAAAGCACGCCTGACCGCGGTCCTTCTCATGCAGACAGTTTAGCTGAAAAAGCGAAGGCCGCGGCGTCAGCCGCATCGAAGCGAAAGCGCCAGGGCTTTGCCCGGCCGCCTGATTCTCCTGCTTAACGGTGCGCGGCTACCGCCGTCGTCAGCACCGGGACGCTGACGAAGCCGAAGCGTCCCTCGGCGTCCGCCGCATCGAGTTGCTCCAGCCAGGTGGCGGTCTCGTCCGGATCGACGCCATTTCCCGCGGCGAACGCGGCGACCAGTTTCGCGGCCCACATGGCAAACGCGTTGTCGTGCATGGTGGTGTTGATGAATGAAATCGGTTTTTGTATGACCCCGTCGAAGCCGGCAGCGCGCAGCTTTTTGGTCATTTCCATGGGCAGCATCTGGTGAAAACAATGCTTGCGCCAGACCTCGTGCATCCTGTCGTTCAATGCGGGGTCCGCGCCGTGAAAACGCCAGTGATCCCAGAGCACCGAGACCAGCGCGACCTTGCCACCCGGTTTGATCACGCGCCTCGCCTCGGACAGCGCGGCGTCGACATCGGGGACGTACTCCAGCATCTGGATCGATGCGAGGCTGTCGAAGGTGGCCTCCTCGAAGGGCAAATCGGTCGCATCCCCCTCGATCAGTTCGGCGATGGCGAGCCCCTCGCAAAGCACTCGCGCGGCTTCGAGTTGTGCCTCGCTCGCGTCCAGGCCGACCACGCGACCGCTTTCGCCCACGGCGAACGCGAGATCGCGCACCAGGTGCCCGCCACCGCAACCCAGATCGAGCAGGGCCTGACCCGAAGCGATCGATAGCGCCTCGAGAACCGCCAGGCGTCGGGACGTGCCTTCGAGTCCCTCGGCAATCTTGCGTTGCCAGAGGCCGATATCTCCTGCGAAATCCATAAGCTCCTCCGCAGCAATCCCGTCACTTTACGCCGATCACTCGACGACGACAATTTTACCCCGGCTGACGCATCGGCAAAAAAGTTGACCGGCACGGCAGTCCGGCCCTTGTATCGGCCTGGATTATTGACTAAGTTAAATGACTCACAACGGAATCTGTTATGCACCCGGTAAGCCTGCAACAACGAATATTCCGTCGACTATGCGGTCTCGGGCTGGTCGGCATGCTGTTCATCGGCGGCTGCGCGTCTGACCCGAACAAGCCGATTATCGATCCCGAGGGCGTCGATATGGCGCAGTTCGAGGCGGATCGCGCGAAGTGCGAACAGGTCGCGCAGCAGGTAGAGCAAAAAGCGGGCAACGAAGCGGTCGGCGGCGCGGTCGTGATGGGCATCATCGGCGCCATCTTCGGCGACAGCGACACGGCCAAAAAATCGGCTGCCGCGGGCTTCGTTGGAGGTGGCGCCAAAGGCTTGAGAAAAACCGAGCTCGAGCGCGCCAGGGTGGTGAAAAACTGCCTGCGCGTGCGCGGCTACCAGGTCCTCAACTGACCTGCCAGAATTCGCGCGGTTACCTGCCGTAACGACGCGGGCATCGCAAAGTCAATCCTTGCTTGCCAGGCGGGTTCGGGTTGCGCCGCAACGACGACATTCGTCTTTTTCGACCGCGTCGGCGCCGAACTCGTAGGTGACATTGACTACCCGGTAATCGTGAAATCCCAGCCAGCAAAGAATGCGCCCGATCAGGGGCGGCAGCTCGACCATCTGGCAACGCTCCCGTTTGAAATGGATGTTTAGTTTACACCCAGGAGCGGGATTGCATGAAGCGGTCGATAAACGACGCCCACCCAGGCGTTTCGGATTGTTGTATCATTCCGCTATTTTGCACCGGGGGAAAATAGCGTGAAAGTAATGATCGATATTTGCGTCGTGCCGCTGGGCGTCGGCGTGTCGGTTTCCGAGTACGTCGTCGAATGCCAGCGCATATTCGAAGCCGCCGAGCTAAGCCACGAGATGCATGCTTACGGCACCAATGTCGAAGGCGAGTGGGACAAGGTCATGGCCGCGGTCAAGGCCTGTCATGAAAAGATGCATGAAATGGGTGCGCCGCGCTGCACCAGCAGCATGCGCCTCGGTACGCGCGTGGATCGCGAGCAGACCATGCGCGACAAGCTCGACAGCGTTTACAACAAGATGGCGATCTAGCCGCCTAGATGTTGTGGTGGCCCGCCGCCTGGATCAGCGCGGCCTCGATGCTGTCGTCGAAGCAGGCGAAGATGACGTGCTCGACCAGCACGCACTGGCGCAGGGTTTGCAGCGTGGCCTCGACCGCGACCGACGCGGCGTGGTCGATCGGGAAGCCGTAGATGCCGCAGGAGATGGCCGGGAACGCGATGCTCTTGAGGCCGTGTTGCTCGGCCAGCAGGATGCTGTTGCGATAACAGCTCGCGAGTAACTGCGGCTCGTTCCGCTTGCCGCCCTGCCAGACCGGTCCGACCGCGTGGATCACGTGGCGCGCGGGTAACTGGTAGCCTGCGGTAATCTTCGCCTCGCCGGTCTTGCAACCGCCGAGGTTTTTGCATTCCGCCGCCAGTTCCGGGCCGGCCGCGCTGTGGATCGCGCCGCAGACGCCGGCGCCGGCGCTGAGCTGTTCGTTCGCCGCGTTGACGATCGCGTCGACGTCGAGCGTGGTGATGTCACACCGCCTGATCTCGATCTCTGCCATGGAATTCCTCCGTGTCTTGCCAGAAGACGTGTAACGATTCTTCCAGCGATTCGACGTCGTGGCAATAGTCTTGCTGCCAGTAAGCGGGTAAATGGCGGGCATAGCCCGACTGGCGGAAGCGCCGGTCGAGCAGAATGACCACGCCGCGGTCTGTTTCGCTGCGGATGACGCGACCGGCGCTTTGCAGCACGCGAATCAGCCCGGGAAAGCGAAACGCGTAGTCGAAGCCGTCCAGCCCGAGCGCGTCGAAATCCTGCTGCATCAGGCGTTGCTCGGTGTTCGCCTGCGGCAGCCCGACGCCGACGACGATCGCGCCGATCAGCGCGTCGCCGCGGTAATCGATGCCCTCGGCGAAGCGGCCGCCCATGATGGCGAAGCCGAGTTGTCCCGAGCGAGCGAAAAAACTGGCGACGAATTCGCGCTGCGCGGGCTCGTCGAAATCGCGTTGCTGCAGCAGCGTCTCGATCTCGGGATAGCCTTCGGCGAAGCGATCGTGCACCTGCTGCATGAAATAATACGATGAGAAAAACACGAGGTAATTACCGGGCCGGGCGCGGTAGGCGGCCGCGATCGACGCGCAGATCGAGTCGACGTGCCGCTCGCGCACGCGGTAGCGCGTGTCGACGTAATCGGCGACGAAAACGCCGAGGCGCTCCGCCGGAAAAGCCGGCTCGAGGCGCAGGCTCAGGCAATCCTGGTCGAGCCCGAGCGCGCGCTGGAAATAGTCCGGCGGCGACAGCGTCGCGGAAAACCCGCAGACGGAATGAAACAGCGGGTAGCAATCGCGCAGGTATTCGAGCGCGTTCAGGCAGAGCAGCTTCAGTTCGCGCGTTTGCAGAGGGCGATAGCCGAGCGCGCGGTGGTGCTGCGCGAACAGCTGCGCAATACATTGAAAGCGGAATATCGATTTCGAAAATTCGAGCGTCTCGCCGGCGACATGCTTGTTGCCGAAGAAATCGTCGCCGAGCTTTTCGCTGAAACGCTGGCTCGCGCGCAGCAGCGCACCGGGTACCTCGGACGAGATCGACTCGTCCTCGTCCTGCTCGCGCAACACGCGATCGAGCGCCTGTTGCATCGCCCGCAACGCGCTGGCTAGTGCGCGGCTGTTCGGCGCGGCGGCGGCCTGCCTGACCTGTTTGCGCGTCAGGCTGGCCGAGTACATCCCGCGCGCGCGATCGACGAGATTGTGTAATTCATCGATCAATAATAATTTACGCCGCGCGTCGGTTATAAAATAACCAAGCTGCACCAGCGGGTCGAACACGTAATTGAAATCGCAGATCACGACATCGACCCAGGGCAGCATTTGCAGGCCGAGCTCGAACGGGCACAGGCGGTGCCCGGCCGCCACCTTCTGCATCGTTGCGACGTCGAGCCGGCGCAGTGCAAACAGTTCCTCGCGCGCCGCGTCGAGGCGCTCGAAGAAACCGATGCAGCGCAGGCAGCGGCCATCCGCGTCGATTTCGGCGTCATCCCGATTGCAGGGGCAGCTGCGCGCCTTCGCCTGCAGCACGACGTAGGAGAGATCGGCCTGCATCGACTCGATCGCGTCCACCGCCTGTTGCTGCCCCGAGACCTTGGCGGACAGGTAGACGACCTGGTCGCAAAGATCTTCGCCGATGGCCTTGACCGCCGGGAACAGTGTGCTGATAGTCTTGCCCGAGCCGGTCGGCGCCTCGACCACCAGGCGCTGACGCTCGCGCACCGCGCGATACACCGCGGCGGCGAAGTGGCGCTGTTGTGGGCGAAAACTCGCGAACGGGAACGCGAGCGCGCGCGCCTGCGCGCGCGTGCTCTCGCGTTGCGCCATCACCAGTCGATGCCACCGCAGATCGCGGCGCAGCGCGTCCTCGACGAACGCCTCGAGTTCGTCGCGACTCGCCACGCGCTGCTCGCGACGCTCTTCCCGGCCGAACCGGGTGACCCGGTTGAGGCTCAGCACGACTTCGTCGAGCCGCTTTTCCGCGGCGTAAGCCAATGCGTAGCATTGCAATTGCG
This sequence comes from Gammaproteobacteria bacterium, assembly GCA_041564355.1. Taxonomy (GTDB): domain Bacteria; phylum Pseudomonadota; class Gammaproteobacteria. The sequence goes on from JBFGQE010000015.1 coordinate 10,300, forward strand.
CCCAGTGCGCCGCGTCCCCGGCTTCGTCGCCCGGCTGGTGCGCATGCACGGTCTTGATTTCCTCGATGCGGGGCGGCAGCTCGGCGGCAAACAGCAAATCGATGCGTCCGCCGAGCTCGATCGCGCAGTCATCCAGCGTCACCGCGTAACTGACTGCCTGTTCGGCGCTGGCCTGGTCGCGGTAGCGTTGCTGGATTTTCTGGTGCGCGTGCAAGCCCTCCAGCGCCTTGACGCCGGGTCCGTCGCTGTAGCCCAGATCGCCGCGACGACAGCAGAACTCGACCAGTTCGCGTACGCCGAGTTTCAACCTGTTTTCCATTTGACTCGCGCCAGCCTGTGTGGAATCGAATGCTCGCTGAAATACTGCATCCAGCGCCGCTGGTTGTGTTGCAGCGTATCGTTGGGGCCCTTGACCTCGACCAGGCAATAGCCGCCGTCCGGCGGAAAGTGCACCAGGTCGGGAAAGCCGGCGCGGTTGTTGCGCAGGTCCTGCAGTATGCGTTCGAAAATCGCGCGCCAATGAGCGTGCTCGATGCGCGCGAGCGCGCGCTCGATCAGTTCGAGATCGACAGCCTGCCAGTTGACCAGCGGGTTCATGATGCCGAACTTGTCCTCCCAGCGCGCCGCCACGACGCGCCGGATATCCTCGTTGTCGCGCAATTGCGCCCAGGTGTTTGCGAGCAGGTCTTCGCGGCGGTGGCGAAAATCCGGCGCGTAAAAGTCGCTCGGGCGATGCTGGAACGGGTTGTAAAAAGCGCCCGGCACAGGGGCGAAAATCGCATCCCAGATTAACAGCCCGAGCACCGCGTTGAACAGGCTGTTCTCGACGTAGTAACAGGTTTCGCCGCCGTCCTGCTGGTCGAAATACTCGGCCACGGCGATTTCCACCGAGTCCCGGTAGTCGAGCTCGAGCTCGATGGTTGCGACCGGGTAATCGCGCTGCAGTGCGTCGATCTCGGACAACGGCAGGCGGTCATGCTTTTTGCACAAACGCGGCGCGAACTGGCAGACGAACTGGATTTCCTGCTCGTCGACCGGCTGGTGGAGCATTTGCCGGCAAAGCTCCAGCGCCTCATCCACGGCTCGTTCGGCCGCGAGTACGCGCACGATGCGCTCGCGCGCCGGCGGCAGCGTACAAAGCCGGTACGCGTCGAGCGCCTGCCCGGTTGCGCCGACCCGCTCGAGCTGGCGCGCTATCGTATAACGCAGGCGTTCGCACTTGCGCCAGGCCGGCGCGTCCGGCTCGATATCCCGGGGGATCGCGTCGAGACAATCGGCGAGGGCTGCAGGGTCCTCGCTGTCGGCGAGTCCGAGCAGGATTTCGAGCTGTTGCAATAGCCAGTGGTGCTGGATTTCCGCGCTGCTTCGATACGGGCGATGCTCGCTGTCGATGCGATATTTTTCGAAGCGGTAGAGGCCGAGATCGCGCAACACGAAATCGGTCATCGACTGGTTCAGGTTGCCGAAGAACAGCATCTGGCAGATCAGGTATTCGTCGCGCCCGTTGAGCAGCAGGATGTCGTCGCTTTGCTCGAGCGAGTCGAAAAAAGCGTCGCCGGCGCGCTCCAGCAGCGCGGCCTCGATCGCGTCACGGCGCAGGTTTTTCAGCCCGGGCAGGCCGCACGGCGCGAGCAGCTCCGGCTTGGTGAAGAGTTTGAGCAGGGATTCGCGCTCGAGCGACGGGTTGAGCTCGATGCAGCCGCTGGCATCGAGTTCGGCGATGGCCGCGTCGAGAGATGCGATCTCGGGATAATTCAGCTTGCTCACGCGATAGCAGTCGTGGCTGCGGTTGAGCAGGCGGATGTAGAGTTTCTGCGCGTCGGCGCCAAGCGCGGCGAAGCGCTGGAAAAACTCGAGCTGGCCCGCGTCGAGCAGATCGGAGTACAGGTTCTCGACATGCTCGAACAGCAGCAGAACGTTGTCGTGATAATAGGTGTCGGGCAGATCGGGCGGCATCAGGGGTACGAATTCTACACGATTATATAACGCTGTTGCATACAACGGTGTTATATACTATATTGCCTGCATGGAATCGCTTACCGACATCCAGCAGGCAGTCTACGACTATACCCGAAGGGAGCTGCAACGGGGGCAACCTTTTCCGTCGCTGCGCCAGATCGCGAATCATTTCGGCTTTCGCCACACCACCGCGCGGTTTCACCTCAAGGCGCTGGAGAAAAAGGGCTACATCCATCAGCGTTCGCAACGGGTTTCGGATTACATGCTCGCTGATGAACTCGGTCGCGACGAGCGCGGCTTCGACCTGATTGCGCGCATCCCGGCCGGTGCGCCGGCCGCGGTGTTCGACGAGACACGCGAATCGTTTCAGCTCGATCACGATTATTTCGGTGGCGGCGACATTCTCGCGATCCGCGTCGTCGGCGACAGCATGTCCGGCGATTCGATTGCCGAGGGCGATATCGCGATGATCAAGCGCCAGCAGGATGCCAACAAGGGAGATATTCTCGCGTTGCGTATCGAAGACGAGATCACGCTGAAACGGCTCAGACTGGATGGAGACCAGGCGCAGCTGCTGCCGTCGAACCCGGCCCACCCCGTGCGCAGCGTGCCTGCAGACCGGCTCGAAATTCTCGGCAAGCTGGTCGGCATCGTGCGCAAGGTTTAGACCGGGACGTATTCATGGCCTCACTTCCTGCGCAATTTGTCGACAGCTCGCTGGACAAGCAGCTGCAGTCGGCGCGTTCACTGAAGGCAACCCTGGAGCAGGGCACGGTGGCCCTGCATTCGGGGATACCCGCGCTGGATGAATGCTTCGCCCGGGTCAGGCCGGGTGACCTGGTCGAATGGGGCATTCCCCCCGGGTTCAATGGCCGCCTGATTCCGCTGCAATTGCTCAAGCACGACATCCCGCCGAGCGTCTGGATATACCACCATCACGGGCTCGGCGTGTTTGCCTCGAGCTGGATCAGTCATGGCGTCGACCTGCAGCGGTTGTTTTTCATTTGCTCGAAAAACCCGGTGCGCGAATTGCGCCCGATTTTTCTCGAGGATACCTTCAAGCGCATCATCATCGATGCGCCACGGCGTTTCAGCGCGGGGGACATGGCCTTCGTCAGCCAGCAGGCGCGCAAGCAGGGGCAGATCGTGTTCCTGATCCGGCACTACTTCCTGACGCAAAAACGCGGCAACCCTTACGCCAGTCTGCGCATCAATACCTGGCAAAGCGGCAGGCAATGTTTTTCGCTGCAAATCCTGAAAGGAGCGGACAGCGGCAAGATTTCGATTCCGTACCGGGCGGTCGCGGAAGGTCATGAACGCTACAACTAAGATCATCGATCTCGGCGAATTACGCGCCGGCGATGCGTTTCCGTCCCACGTTGCGATTCACGCAACCGGGGTGACGAATCCCTACGCGCTGTCGCCCGAAGTGATGCGCTGGAGCGAGACCATTTACCTCGTCCGCGTCGACAGCTGCAGTCGCTTCTGGCAGGCGCAGAAAAAAAAACTGCGCTGCACGCTCGGCGAACTGTTTGACCCGATCCTGCGCTACCACTTCGGCGATGATCATGTCGCGGTGTTCGGCAACCACCCCTGGCAGTGCCTGCTTTACCTGAACTACCAGCTGCGCCATCAAGGAAAGGGTATTCACCTGTTGCAAAGTCGGCTCGGGCAAAACCTTTATCGAACGCTCGACTGGGAATGCTGGTTCGCGACCCAGCAAGGACTCGCAGCGCAGTTATGCAAACTCGGCGTGAAGGGTTTCAATCCCGATAATTTCACCGCGCGACAGGCACAGTTCAGGCGTTTCATCGAGCGTGTCGGCATCGCCGCGCCGCGGGCGATGAGTGGCGCCGATGCGAATGCGATCACGCGCCGCTTCGGCGCCTGGCTCGGGCGTATCTGGCGCTGGAGTTTCAACGGCGAGGAATGCAGCGATCGTTTCCCCTGGGTCAGGCTTGCGCCGTCGGCACTGCCCCGGGTCCGGCGCGAGCTGGAGTACCCGGTCAACGACTGGTCTTTCATCGAGGCGCTGTTGCGCGAGGATTTCGCGCGTCTGTGCGAACAGTTCCGGCGCGACGATTGCGAGCACGTCAATCGCATGCTCTGGGAAATCAGCCTGTTCAACGACCAGACCGTCACCGTCGATCTGTCCTTTCGTCACCCTTACTCGCTGCACCGGGATATGCCTGAATTCACCACCGCGCTGTACCAGGCGCGCTATGTCTACGACGATCTCGTGGCTCGCCTGCAGGCGCGCGATACCGATCTTGATCTTCCCGAGAACATGCCCCTCGTCGCCTGGCGGGTCGAAGTCTGTGAACGCATATCGCTCGCGCCCGAGCTGCGGGACCTGTTCGCCGCGGTGTCGGAGCAGATCGATTACGCGCAAATCATGGCGCTGCAAAACAAGCTGCCGATCGCATTCGAAAGCTACCGGCCCTGCGCGTGCTTTTACCCGGAGCAGTCGTTTCGCAGCGCGCCCATCGGCAGCAGCGAGCCCGAATCATTCGATAACCTGCAGTGGTGCCAGAGCGCCGCCGCCAAGCCGTTATTTTATTATCCCGAAGCGGTGCGATTCGAGCCGACCGGTCCGATGCAGCGTGTTTTCCTCGAGCGCAACGCGCAACCCTGGTGGCTCGGCGAGGACGCGCTGCAATCGATTCGCGATTATTTCCTGTTGCGCGATCCGCGGGGTCGCGCAAGCTGGGTTTTTCGCGACAGCGAGGGCGCCTGGTTCAAGCACGGCGAATATTGCTAGGGCATGGCGGCGCCGGATGTTCAATGCTTTCAACGAATGGCTGTGCAAGACCAACTTCAGTTTCCTGCATGGCGCCTCGCATCCACGGGACCTGGTCGAGCGCGCCAACGCGCTCGGCTACGCATCGCTGTGCATCAACGATTTCGACGGCGCTTACGGCCTTGCCCGGTGTTACCGTGAGCTGGATTACCTGAAGCAACAGGGCCGTCACCGCGGTTTGAAACTGAACTATGGCGCCGAAATCCATTTCCAGCGTGATCATGACCTGCCGGTGCTGCTGCAGGACACGCTGGTGCTGGTCGCGCGGGATCATGGCGGTTATACCAACCTCAATCGACTGCTGAGCCATGCCCATCGCGACGGCAAGGAGTACGCGACCCTGCCGTTCGAGCATTTGCAGTGCAGCGACCTCGGCGGGTTATTCGCGATACAGCCGATGCGCGGACTGCTGCGTCGACGTGACGCGCGCGATCGCTGCGCCGAACTCAAGTCACTGTTCGCGGGAGATTACTATCTCGCGATCAGCCGCCACCTGCATCCGGCCGAGGATCGCTGGATTGCAGCGACGCTTGCGCTGGCGCAACGTCATTCGCTGGACTGCATCCTGAGCCAGGATATCTTCATGCACGACCGCCGGCAGAAATGCGTCAGCGACCTGTTGCAGGCGGTGCGCACCAATCGCCGTTTCGACGATTGTCGTGAACATTATTTCCCCAACGCCGAGCGTTGCCTGCATCGCGAGGCGGAACTGAGACGCCTGTTTTCGCCGATTCCGGGTTATCGCCGGGCGCTCGGCCTGGCGCGCGAACTCGACCATGGCTGTCGCTTCGACCTGGACCAGCTCGGCTACCAGTATCCCAAGGAAATGATTCCGCCCGGTCACGATGCGCAGTCATTTTTACGTGAACTGGTGCACCAGGGCATGGTCGAAAAATTCGGTGCCGAACCGCCGCAAAAAGTCGTCGACCAGCTCGAGCATGAACTGCTGCTCATCGATCAGCTCGAGTTCGCGGATTATTTTCTCACCGTCTGGGACATCGTCAGCTGGGCGCGCCGGCAGAAGATCCTGTGCCAGGGCAGGGGGTCGGCGGCCAATTCCAGCGTTTGCTTCGTGCTCGGAATCACCTCGGTAAACCCGGACCAGTTCGATCTCCTGTTCGAGCGTTTCGTCAGCATGGAGCGCGGTGATCCGCCCGATATCGACGTCGATTTCGAACACGAGCGGCGCGAAGAAGTCATTCAATACGTTTACCGGCGTTACGGCCGGGAGCGCGCGGCGATGGTCGCCAACGTGATCACCTTCCGCGGCAAGGGCGCATTGCGCGCGGTGGGCAAGGCGCTCGGCGCCGATGACAGCCTGTTGAAGCAAATGTCGAAGATTGCGTCGAGCCGCTATTTCCGCGGTACCGGTACCGAGAATATCGTGCTCGCGCTGAAGCGCGATTACGAGGCGGAGAATCCGCGGGCGAGCAGAGTCAGCTGGAACCTGTGGCTGCAACTCAGCGAAAAGCTGCACGGATTTCCGCGCCATCTCGGCATCCACTCGGGCGGTTTCATGCTCGCCGACAAGCCGCTCGACTGCCTGTTACCGCAGGAGCCGGCGAGCATGGAGGGACGCAGCGTGATCCAGTGGTGCAAGGAAGACATCGAGGCGCTCGGCTTCTTCAAGATCGACCTGTTGTGCCTCGGCATGCTGTCGGCGATTCGCAAATGCTTTGCCTACATCGAGCATTACCATGGCCGGTACCTGAGCCTGGACCGGATACCGGACGACGACAGCGCGACTTACTCGATGATCCAGAAGGCCGATACCGTGGGCACCTTCCAGATCGAATCACGCGCGCAAATGTCGATGCTGCCTCGACTCAAGCCGGCCTGTTTTTACGATCTCGTCATCGAGGTCGCGATCATCCGGCCCGGTCCGATCCAGGGTAACGTGATTCATCCGTTTCTGGCGCGGCGCGAGGGACTCGAGCCGGTGACTTATCCCGACGAACGCCTGCGACCGATCCTCGAGCGCACGCTCGGTATTCCGATCTTCCAGGAACAGGCCATGCGCATCGCGATTTCGCTCGGTAATTTTACCCCTGGCGAAGCCAACGAATTGCGTAAAAAGATTGGCGCCTGGGGCATCAAGGACTTCAACCGCGACCTGAATCCGCTGCTGGAGAAGCTCGAACAGGGACTTCAGCAAAACAACGTCAAGCCTGAATTCGCCGCACTAATCGTCGGCCAGATGAAAGGCTTTGCCGAGTACGGGTTTCCCGAATCACACGCCGTGTCTTTCTCGTTGATCGCCTACGCTTCCTGTTACCTGAAGTGTCACTTCCCGGCAGCGTTCTACATCTCGGTGCTGAACTCGCAGCCGATGGGTTTTTACTCACCGCACGCGCTGTTGCAATCGGCGCGGCGCGAGGGTATCGAGCTATTGCCGATCTCGTTGCGCCATTCGAACTGGGATCATCAGCTCGAACGGCGATCCGGCCAGACGGAGTTCGCGATTCGTCTCGGCTTTCGCCTGGTTCGCGGGCTGGCCGAAACGGCGGTGGAAAAGATCATCGACTACCGCGCCCGGGTCGATCAATGGCCGGAGTTTGCACAGTTCGTGCGCGATGCCGGTCTTGCCCGCGACGAGGTGACCGCCCTCGCGGGTTGCAACCTGTTCGAGGACTTTCAATTATCGCGTTCGGATGCACTGTGGCAGGCCGAGGCCGCGCCGTTCAAGCCGATGCTGGATGCTCAGGACGCCGCAATCGACTGGTTGCCGGAATCCGCGATGGAAAAAATCCAAAAAGACTTTCGCGCGTTCAAAACCAGCCTCGGTCCGCACCCGGCGGCCGTGATTCGCCGCAAACAGTGGCAGTATCCGGTTGCCGTGGACAAGTTCGTACGCGCCGACCGATTGCTCGAACTGCCGGTTGACAGCGACGTGTTCGTCTTCGGCATGGTGTTGGTCAAGCAGTCGCCGGGTTCCGCAAAGGGGATGGTCTTCGTTACGCTGGAGGACGAAACGGGTTACATCAATCTCGCGTTTACGCCCCAGGTTTACGCGCGCCATTATCGGCTTGTCGATCAGCAACCTTTTCTCTGCGTGGTCGGAAAATTGCAGCGTCAGAACGAATCGCACTCGGTGCTGGTCAAGCGCGTATTCGCTATCGATCCCGCGGCGAAGCTGCTAAGCCTGCCCGGACGCGACCAGGTTCCCGCGGCGGACGTCGCGGTCGAGTTGCTCAAGCCGCGCGCGTTTCACTAGAGCCCTGCGCTAGAAAAAACTGACCAGCCTCAGCATTTTTTCACCGAAGCGCCAGATCGACTCGAATACCGGCACGCCGGCGAAATTGAGCAGTATCAGTCCGAGCAGCGCGTAAACCCCGTAGCGCTGGTTCAACTCGAGGTACTGCCGCGCGATCCTGCGCGGCAGCGCGTAAGGCAGAATATAGCTGCCGTCCAGCGGGCCGATCGGCAGCAGGTTGAACAACATCAACAGCATATTGATCAACGGCAGGAAGTAAAAAAACACCTGCGCCACGTTGGTTTGAAAAAACGACCAGCCGGCATGCAATCCGATCAGGTAGACGTTAATCGTTACCACCGCCAGCAACAGGTTCATCATCGGTCCGGCCGCGGCGACCAGGAGCACACCCCAGCGGGTTCGATAATTGCGCGGATCGGTCGGCACCGGCCGGGCGTACCCGATCCCGATCAGCAATACCATTAGCAGCCCGAGCGGGTCGATATGCGGAATCGGGTTCAGCGTCAGCCGGCCCGCGCGTTTTGCCGTATCGTCACCGATCAGCGACGCGACCTTGGCGTGACCGAATTCGTGAAAGGTCAGTGAAAAGATCAGCGCGAACGCGATCATGACGAAAAGAACGTATTGTTGCTGAAAAAGCAGCTGGATCATCTTGCTGGTTCGGTCGTGTTTAGTGCGTTGTGTCCTGCAGTTTCAGCAAGGCGTCGAGCATGCGGTCCGCACACGCCCCCCGGGATTAAAAGCACGGGAACCGGGGTATTCCCGGTTAAACCTGAAAAGAGTCGTGGCCTGCATGTTGCTCCCAGTAAATTACGGGCGGTGAAGGGCTACCAGTATAGACCGGCAAGCCCGCCTCGGCAGCAAATTTTCATGGCCCAGAGATAAGTTAATAACGATATGAACAAAATCACATAAGCCTTTGAAAATATGGAATTTCCGTTATAATCAACTGTCAAACGAGCGATTTCGATATAATTCAACGCTGGCTCCGATTCGGGTAGCGCTCGCAATCGGGGCGGAGTCTGTCCGCGGGATTAAAAATTGAACTATACATATTTCGGAAAGGCAGGGATAAATGGCCATTTGATGCCGAGCCGCCTTCGGCGACCCGGAGTCGGTCCGGATAAAACTGAAACGCAGCTAACAGGGTAGGCCAGAGTGTCGCAAGACCCGATTACCAGGTATAAACAATCGTTTCGGCTCCAGTTTCAAAACGCTGAAACCGAGGCCAGGTATCGCGATATGCAACAACAGCGCGGACGCAGTTCCAGCGCATTCGCTTTCGCGATGCTGCTGGTTTTATGCCTGGTGTTTGCCTACCTCGAATATCGCGCCTTCGGCCACGACGACAAGCTGCCGATGTACGGCTACCTCTTCGCCGGTTTGCTGGCGCTGGGCAACATGCTGCTGAGCTATTTCTCGAGCGAGCCGCGTCATCACAATTTGCGCCTGATCGGCAATGGCGTGATCGTGATGGTGGTGGCGATCGCGGCCGTGGTCCTGCAGGATTTCGTCGCCTATAAAACTTTCGAATTCGGCCTGCTGCTGGTCTGGATGGGCAGTCTCAAATCGGTGCGCATGGTGATTACCTCGGCCATTAACGTGGTCGCGTCGATCGGCTTCGTCGGCGCGATGAGCCTGACCGAAATTTCGGAGTTCAGAATTACGCTGGCCGCGATTGCCCTCGGTACCGCGGTTCTGCTGAGCGCCTACATCGGCTACCTGACCGAGCGTGCTCGACGCATGCTGTTTCTCGAGACCGAAATCAACAAGAGCATGACCAACCGCCAGGAACTGTGGGCGTTCACGCTGATCGACCTCGACATGGCGCTCAGCGGAATACTCGATTTCAAGGAAATGATAGGCCTGCTGAAAAAGCATCTCGAACCGGTAATCGAATTCGACTCCTATATCCTGACCTCGCTCGAGGGCCAGGGACCGAAGCCGGTGGCGGACAAGATCGAAGGTGAATTGTTCGAGGACGACGATAAAACCCTGTGGTCCGAGGAACTGCTCGGCAAGCTGACCCAGACCCGCCAGGCCACGGTGAGTTCCGAACACGAAACGGTAAAGGGATTCCTCGGTATCAAGAAGCAACGCTTTATTTCCTATCGCCTCGACGTGCCGGTGTTCAACGACTCGAAGTTGCTCGGCGTCATCAGCCTGCGCCGGGCGTCCGAACCCTTCGACGAGCTGGACATGATCGCGAGCGTCAGTATTGCATCGCAGGCCATGCTGATCTTCAAGCGCTCGGCGCGCAGCTCGGCGGTGGTGCTGGATCACGATGTACCCGACCCGGTCATCCGGCCGAAACCGCCCAGCGAAGACGAAGATACCACCGCCGTGTCTTCGGAGAACCGCGATATGGAAATGACCGATCACAGTTTTGCCGAGTCCGACCAGACCCTGGTGCCGAAAGAAGTCATGCAGAAGTTCAAGCAGGACGCGGCCACGGCCAAGAAAACGATCACCCTGATGAGCCGGGAAAACGCGGACAAGGTCGCGGTCGACCGTTACCGTACCGCGGCGGTCGAAGGAGAGCCGCTTTCGATCCTGATCATCGAGGTCGATGGCCTGTCGAAATTGCGCGAGCAGGACGGCGACCAGGTCGCCTACAAGGTATTTGCGGCGATCGTGAAGTTTATCTTTTCCAAGGTAGACAAGGAAAAGGATATCCTCGGGCGCTACGGGCAGAACGGCCTGAGCGTGCTGCTGCCGAAAGTCGATATGAACGCGGCGGAAAAATTCGCCGAGATGATTCGCCAGTTCGTCGCCAACGC
>JBFGQE010000016.1:0-20826 GCA_041564355.1 Gammaproteobacteria bacterium
GCATCGGTGTTTAACGCCTGTTCGGCTTCGAACAGGCTGGATTTGAGCGTTTCGATATCCTGGCTCAGCCGGGTATCGACACTTGACTGGCGGTAAAACTCGAGAATTTCGGCGACCGCGCGGTTTTTACCCTGAAGTTCGAGCATCGCCCGCAGCGCGTCGATATCGGCAGGAACGTCGTTGAAGCTGGCGTTGGAAAAAAAATCGATCAGTTCGCGAATGTAAAGCGTGCCGGGATCGATTTGGGGTTCGAGAAAGAAGACGGTCTGGCCGATAACCTTGGCGCCGCCCTGGGCTAATCGGTCGATCAGCTCGGCGTGCAGGTCGCGCGGCCAGGGCCAGCGACCGATATTGTCGATACTTTCGTCATCGATCGCGATAACCGCAATTTTTTCACTGGGTAAGCGATCGGTCGACCTGACGCCCCAGTCGTAAAAACTGCGCTCCAGGCTTTGAAACGGGGCTGTTCCCGAAAAGATGACGACCACGATGGTGATCAGCAGCCCGGCGAACCAGTCGCTACTCCAAAAGCGGGTTTTCATACCGTCTCCATAAATCTATTTATTATTAGTCGCTCTGCCAATGCTCGGGCCTCCATGCAGAGCGTTTTTTCAGGTCAACTGGGAAATTCAAACTGTATCATAATCAATTAATTGCAGGATCAACTTGAACTGCTTAACAACGTCTAGCCCCGCCCTTATTCTTCTCGATCCGACTGGTTTTCAACTATAAGGTTGAAAGCGCCTTTTTACCAGTGCCTGGGGTGAAATATTTGACCCGGTATCGCATTTTGAAAAGCCCGGCGATTCACCTAGAATAGGTCACGAATCAACCGGTTGCCGGAATCGTTCGGGTTAGGGAAAGTAAGCAGTTAATGTCGGAATTACTCGAGAGAATTGATCGCCTCAATGAGATAGGGGTCGCCCTGTCCGCCGAGCACGACACTCCCAAGTTGCTCGAGTTGATCATGATGGGGGCCAAGTCGCTGACTCGCGCCGACGGGGGGTCGCTGTATTTTCTGCACGACGGTAGTCTTAGTTTCGAAATTATTTCCAACGATTCGCTGGACATCCAGATGGGCGGCACCTCGGGCAACGAGATTACCTTTCCGCCGATTCCGCTGGTAGTCGACGGCATGGAAAATCATGCCAACGTCGTAACCCATTGCGTGCTTTCGGGAAAAACCATCAATATCGCGGATGCCTACAACGAGGACGGATTCGACTTTAGCGGGACGCGTGAGTTCGACAGCAAGACCGGGTATCGCACGCAGTCGATGCTGACCTTTCCGCTGATGGACCATGAGCAGGAGATTATCGGCGTATTGCAATTGATCAACGCGCGCGATCCGGCTAGCGGCGAGGTCATCGTGTTCAGCGAGATCGAGCAGCAACTCGCCGAATCCCTGGCGTCCCAGGCAGCCGTCGCGTTAACCCAGCGACGCCTGATAACCGAGTTACAGGTCCTGTTCGAATCCTTCATCCGCATGATCGCATCGGCGATTGACGACAAGTCACCCTACACCGGAGGGCATTGTCGCCGCATCCCGGTGCTGACGATGATGCTGGCCGAGGCCACGCATGCGACCCGGGAAGGACCGCTGAAAGATTTCCGGATTACCGACAAGGATCGCTACGAACTCGAGACCGCGGCCTGGCTGCACGACTGCGGCAAGGTGGTTACGCCCGAGTATGTCATGGACAAGGCGACCAAGCTGGAAACGATTTACGATCGTATCCATGTGCTGGAAACGCGCTTCGAGCTGCTGCGACGGGATGCCGAGATCGAGTACCTGAATTCGCGTCTCGCGGGCCAGGACAGCGAGGAATCGAGATCGGCCTACGAGGAAAAATGCGCCCGCATGCAGGAAGACCTCGAGTTCCTTCGCCATGCGAACGTCGGTGGTGAATTCATGCGCGACGAGGACATCGAGCGAGTGCGGCGCATCGCAGCAATCGAATGGACGGACGCGGCAGGACAGAAGCGACCGCTGTTAAGCGAGGACGAGGTCATGAACCTGAGTATCCAGCGCGGCACGCTGAATGACGAGGAGCGCGAGATCATCAATAACCACATCGTCGCGACAATCAAGATGCTCGAATCGCTGCCGTTTCCGAAAAACCTGCAAAACGTTCCCGAATATGCCGGTGGCCACCATGAAAAAATGGATGGCACCGGGTATCCCAGGGGACTGTGCCGTGAAGACATGTCGGTGCAGGCGCGCATTATGGCGATCGCCGATATTTTCGAAGCCCTGACCGCGAGCGACAGGCCTTACAAGAAAGGTAAAAAGTTGTCGGAGTGCCTGAAAATAATGGGTTTCATGAAAAAGGACAACCACATCGATCCGGATATATTCGAGATATTTATCCGCGAGCGGGTTTACCTGGATTATGCCGAGGAATTTCTCGATCCGGAGCAGATCGATGAAATCGACGAGACCATGATTCCGGGATATGCGACCGGTTGAGGCCTCGCCGCCAGCAGGATTTTAGGCCGAGACGAGGTCGCCCGCTTCGGCCGTGTCGACGCCATCGCGCAACACGTAGGATTCGATGTCCTTTTCGTTTAATAGAAACGAGGCAGCCGAACTGCGGCGGCCGGTGTCGCAATAAATCACGTACTTTTTCTGCGGGTCCAGCGAGTTGGCTTTCATGCGCAGGAAAATCAGCGGGATGTTGATGCTCCCCTTGATGGATTTCGCCTTGTGCTCCGCGGGCAGGCGCACGTCGAACCACACCGCGCCCTGTTCGACCAGTTTCTTGCCCTCGTCGTAATCGACCCAGTTCAGCAGCGGCTCGTTAAGCAGGGAATTGAAATCTTCCTTGTTCAGCCGCATCAGGTTGCCCTCGGTGAGCATCGTGATCGTCGCGTTGCGCTTGCTGTCGGAGATCAGGGCTTCTTCGCCAAAGCTGTCGCCGACGGACAGGGTCGCAAGCTTGACCCCGTTGGGATTGGCCGGCGTCGACCGGGTAACCAGGCAGCGGCCTTCCTTGATGATGTAAAAATAATCTCCCTCGGCGTCCTGCTCGATGACCTTATCGCCGGGTTTGAAACTGACTGACTCCATGCGCATGAACATGGCCTGGATATTGGCCGGCGGAATACGATGAAATGCCCGGGTTTGCAGGATGCGCGTCATCCAGTCCGTTTCTTCGTCTTCCTCGTCGACTGCTTCGACCGAGTAGCTGCCGGTCTGATCCCAGGTCAACATGATGTCGAGCATGTCGCTGTTGATCTTGGTGACGACCGCGGGGCCCTTCGCTCGGGCCGATACCGGGCGCGGGAATCCATGTGCGATAGGCTGCAGGCCGTCCGGCGACCCTGCCTTGATGACCTTGATGACCTTCTTGTCCTGGACCAGCTCGATTTCGCCCTTGAGCACGTAAACGTGGCACTTGTCGGCGTCACCTTTCTTGAACAGGTAGTGACCCGCCTGGACTTCGGTGGCGGAAATTTTCTTGATTAAATCTTGAGCATTTTCAGGATTCAGGGAATTGATCGGCGAAAAAGATTTTATCTGTTTGGGATCAATTTCGAGGCTCATGTCTTATTCGGGAATCCTTATGCCGCTGGCATGGGTAAAAGCGTATTTTGGCTGTTGGTATCCGATAAAGCAACTGCTGGCAGTAAAAACTGAAAACCCGTTCACAGACTTCCCCGGGCTACCCGGACTGGCTGGTGATATCCACGTAAAGCTTGAGTTTTTGTCCCGGTTGCAGGTATTTTCCGACCTGGTTCCAGCGCTTGATATCGGCCACCCGGATGTTGAAACGATCGGCGATAAGGTACAGCGAGTCGCCCTTGCGCACGGTGTAGCGCAACGCGTGCATCGTGTTGCTCGGCCGGGTCTGGCTAATGCTTGCCGCGTGGCTGAGCTTGCCCCGGGTCCAGACGACCAGCTTCTGCCCCACGCGCAGCGTGTCGATAGGCGCGATGCCGTTCCACTTTGCCAGCGCCTGGGTAGATACGCCATAGCTGCGTGAAATACTCCACAGGCTTTGCCCGGGGCGCACGATGTGTACCCGCTTGGTGCCGCTGCGATTAGTGTTCTGGATACGCTCGATACGCGAGTTCTGGCTCAGCGTGTAGCTGCGCAGTGATTTGGTCGCGGTGGGTACCATCAGATGCTTGCCGGCGCGAATCTGGGTGCCGCGGATGTTGTTCACCTCGCGGATCAACGCGACGCTGGTGCCATACTTGCGCGAGATGTGGCTCAGGGTTTCGCCGTTTTTAATTTTGTGCCTGACCCAGTTGATACGCTTGTTCGGCGGCACCTGCGCGACGCCCTGGCGAAACTGCTCTGCCTTGCCGCGTGGCAGCAGCAGCCGGTGAGGTCCGTCAGGCGCGGTGGCCCAGCGGTTGAACGCGGGATTGAGCTGGTACAACTGGTTCACCGAGATCCCGGCCAGATCGGCGGCCAGGGCAAGATCGATTTGACCGTCGAGTTCGACGACTTCGTAGCTGACCTCGTCACGCATTGGAATCAGGTCCAGCCCGTAGCGATGCGGGTGCGAAAATAATTCTTTCAGGGCGAACAGCTTGGGCACGTAAGCCCGGGTTTCGTTGCGAATTTTGGTCAGGCTCCAGAAATCGGTTTGCCGTTTGCGTTTGCGGTTATAGCGCAGGGCGCTGCGAATTTTGCCCGGGCCGGCGTTATAGGCGGCCAGCGCGAGTTCCCAGTCGCCGTCGAACTGGATCGCCAGCGTGTCGAGGTAATGGATCGCGGCGCGCGTCGATTCGATGATGTCGCGACGCCCGTCATACCACCAGTTCTGCTTCAGGCCGAGAAAGCGGCCGGTCGACGGAATGATTTGCCACATGCCCGACGCGCGGCCATGCGAGTAGGCGAATGCCTGGTAAGCGGATTCGACGATAGGCAGCAGCGCGAGTTCGGTAGGCAGGTTTTTCTTTTCCAGCTCGTCCAGCACGAAGGGCAGGATAGGGCGCGCGCGCTCCATCACGCGCTGCAGGTAACCGCGGTGTTCGAGGTACCATTTCAGCTGGGCGCGGACGCGCTTGTTGTCTACCGGCGTCATCTGCATGCCGAGCCTGAGGCGATGCCAGGCATCGCTGCGTTCACGCATTTGCTCGACCGTGGCCTCGATTGCGGCCACCACGCGGGCTTCATCGAGTTCGCGCAGTTGCGCCAGTCGCTCACGTTCGAGTTGGCGATCCACGTCGATGCCGTCCGCTACGCTGTAACGGATTTCGACCGCGTCGTTATCCACCGTGTCACCGGCAGGATTGACCAGCCGGACCAGCTGGTCGCTCTGGTCGGCCAGGCTGCCGGCCCCCGCACCGTCGGAGATGTTATCAATCTGCACAGCCATCGAGGATCGCGACGCGCCGTCCAGTTGTAAACCGGAACAGCCCGCGAGCAATATCGCGAGCAGGGACGCGGCCAGTATTCTCCGCTCCTCGAGTCGAGGCTTTTGCCTGAGAAACATTAGTATCGATTGTTTTTAGTAGCTAGAATACTATTGATTGTAACCCCGGATTCGTAAGATTCAAATGAGATTTTGGCGACAAGCTACTGAAAAAAAAGGATTTGCCAATATAGACGAGTGGTACCAGAGCGAAACAGGGCAATATTTGTTCGACGATCTGGTGGACCGCATCAGTCCACTGATGGCAACGACCTTCGGCTATTACTCGTTACAAGTAGGCTGCGCAAGCCTTGCTTCGAGGCTGCAGGAAAGCTGCCGGGTAAAGCACCAGTTTACCCTCGATAATCCCGAGTCCGCGGCGCAGATCCAGTCGAATCCGTCGATGCTGCCGGTCGCCTCGGACAGTGTCGACCTGGTTATCCTGATGCATCACCTGTCCAACACCAGCGAACCCCACGCGATCCTGCGCGAGTCATTCAGAATCCTGATTCCCGAAGGTAAACTCGTGATCATCGATTTCAACCCGATGTCGCTGTGGGGGCTGCGTTATTTCGTGCAGTCCTGGCTCGAGCATGTGCCGTTTAACGGGCATTACTACACCGCGCGCCGGATCGATGACTGGATGCGCCTGCTCGTTTTCGACCAGGAGAAACACTACCGGGTCGGCTACATGCCGCCGATTCAAAAACCCTCGATCACGCGTCACCTGAGCTGGCTGGAAAAAGGCACGCGCAACTGGTTACCGGTACTGGGCGCGCTGAACCTGCTGGTCTACACGAAAAACATCTCGCCGCTGACCCCGGTACGCCACCGCTGGGTTACGCGCAAGATATTGCCGGGCAAGATCGCCAGGCCGAGCGTAGGACGCGGCATGAAATATGACCGCTAGCGTCGTTATGCATACCGACGGCGCCTGTCGCGGCAATCCCGGACCGGGTGGCTGGGGCGTGGTGCTGCGCTACCGCGGTGAACAACGCACGCTCAACGGGTTCGAGGCCAGTACGACCAATAACCGGATGGAGCTCAACGCGGTGATCGCGGGTTTGCGCGCGCTCAATCGTCCCTGCGATATCGAACTCTACACGGATTCCCGCTACGTCATGCAGGGTATCAACGAGTGGATCGAAAACTGGAAGCGCAATGGCTGGAAAACAGCATCCAGGAAACCGGTCAAGAATGTCGATTTATGGCAGCAACTGGACGAGGAAGCAGGGCGCCATCGTATCGATTGGCACTGGGTCAGGGGACACACCGGGGTTGCCGACAACGAGCTCGCCGATCAACTCGCCAACCAGGCGATCGACGCGGAGCTGAAATCATGCGCCAGATAGTGCTCGATACCGAGACCACCGGTCTCGAGGTCAGCCTCGGTCATCGAGTCATCGAGATCGGCTGCGTCGAGCTGGTGAATCGTCGCGTCACCGGCAAACACTGGCATCACTACATCAACCCGGAGCGCGAAATCGACAGCGGTGCCTTCGAGGTACACGGGATCAGTAACGAATTCCTGCAGGACAAGCCCCGTTTCGCCGATCTTGCCGAGGATTTCCTCGAGTACGTGGCCGGCGCCGAGCTGGTCATCCACAACGCGCCCTTCGACATGGGCTTTTTGAACCGCGAGTTGGCGCTGATCGATCCGGCGGGCAAATCGCTGGAAGACGTTTGCGGGGTTCTCGACACGCTGCTGCTCGCCAGGCAAAAACACCCGGGGCAGAAAAACAGTCTCGACGCGTTATGCAAGCGCTACGCGATCGATAACAGTCACCGCAGCCTGCATGGCGCGCTGCTCGACGCACGTATTCTCGCCGATGTTTACCTGGTCATGACGGGCGGTCAGACCAGCCTCGGTCTGGACGCCGCACAAGCGTCGGCGAACAGCGCCGAGTCGGTCGCGCCGGCGCGCATCGACGTCGACGGGCCTTTACCCGTTTGGCAGGTCGACGGCGCGGCACAGCAGGCCAATCGTGACTACATCGAGTTTCTCGCTAGCCAGCACGACGACCCGGCATGGAAATGACCGCCCGCGCCGGGGCCTCAGGACGACTTCAGGATACGCGCCTGGTCGCGCTTCCAGTCGCGGTCCTTGACCGACGCGCGCTTGTCGTGTGATTTCTTCCCGCGGGCGATGCCGATCTTCAGTTTGGCGCGACCGCGGCTCCAGTAGGCCGACAATGCAACCAGCGTGTAACCCTTGCGCTCGACCATGCCGACCAGGCGGTGAATCTCACTGCGGTGGGCGAGCAGTTTGCGGGTGCGGCGCGGATCCGCATTGACGTGCGTGGAGGCACTGGAGAGTGGGCTGATATGCGCACCAATGAGCCAGATTTCGCCGTTTTTGACCATCACGTAGCTTTCCTTTAACTGCAGGTTGCCCTCGCGCAGGCTCTTGACCTCCCAGCCCTCGAGCGCGATACCGACCTCGATATCGTCTTCGATAAAATAGTCGTGACGCGCGATGCGATTGACCGCAATCGTATTGTCTGGCGTCTTGCTTTTTTTCTTGCCCATTTCGGGAGTTCTCGGGTAGGTACTGCCGGCGCGCCTTATTCTCGGGCTAAATCAGCAGCATGACAAGCGAATCGCAACACAACCACCTTGAAACGATGGCGGCCTTCGCTATACACTTTCGCTCTTGCAATGGTGACCTGCTTCGGTCCCTTCGCGACAATTATCTGTAAATCCCGCCAGGCCCGGAAGGGAGCAACGGTAGCAGGGACATTGGGTGCGAAGGTGTGCTGAATCAGGTCGCCTCCATTTCAGCCACCGACGGGCCCCCACGATATCCGCATGAGCTACCAGGTTTTAGCGCGCAAATGGCGACCCGCCGATTTTAGCCAGATGGTCGGCCAGGAGCACGTCGTGCAGGCGCTGGTGAACGCGCTCGACGCGAATCGCCTGCACCATGCCTACCTGTTCAGCGGTACCCGCGGAGTTGGCAAAACCACGCTGGGACGAATTTTCGCCAAGGCGTTGAACTGCGAGCAGGGAATTACCTCCAGTCCCTGCGGCGACTGCTCCTCCTGCAGCGAGATCGACGAGGGGCGCAGCGTCGATCTGCTCGAGATCGATGCCGCGTCGCGCACCGGAGTGGACGACATGCGCGAGTTGCTCGACAACGTGCAGTACGCGCCGACCCGCGGACGTTTCAAGATCTACCTGATCGACGAGGTGCACATGCTGTCCAAGCACAGCTTCAACGCGTTGTTGAAAACCCTCGAAGAGCCGCCGCCGCATATCAAGTTTTTGCTTGCCACGACGGATCCGCAAAAAGTTCCGGTTACGGTATTGTCGCGGTGCCTGCAGTTCAGCCTGAAGCGGATGTCGCGCACGCAAATTCTGGCGCAATTGCAGTACCTGACAGAGGAAGAAAAAATCGACGCCGAGCCGGGCGCGCTCATCCGGCTCGCCAGCGCTGCCGATGGCAGCATGCGCGATGGCCTGAGCCTGCTCGACCAGGCGATCGGCTATGGAGGCGGTGCGGTCCTGCAAAGCGCGGTCGAGGCGATGCTCGGATCGATTTCACGCGATTACCTGGCTCGCGTATTCATCGCGCTGCAGGCGCAGGACGCGGCCACGATCTTGCGCGAGGCGCGCGCCATTATCGAGCATAACCCCGACTACCAGCGCGTCTGCGCCGAAATGCTGAGTTTCCTCCAGCAGGTCGCGCTGTTCCAGCATGCCCCAGATCTGCTCGTCGATCCTGAATTCGAATCAGAGCTGCTGCGGGATTGCGCCAACAAATGGTCCGGGGAAGAGGTACAGTTGTATTACCAGATACTGTTGCAGGGCCGCCAGGACCTGCTGCTTGCGCCCGATGTCGCGGCTGGCTTCGAAATGTTGATGCTGCGCCTGCTCGCTTTCGCCCCGGCCTCCGCCGTGACGGTTTCCATCGACGAGCAAAAAAAAAAGACTGAGCCAGGATCCGACGAATTAGCCGCGCCGGGTTCGGCCGATGTCGCCCGCGGCGAGAAGCCCGCGACCGCACTGGAATGGTCCCGACTGGCCTACGATATCGATCTGGGTGGGCTCGCCCGGCAAATCGTGGCCAACAGCGTGCTCGAAATACGTGCCGAGGATCACTTTTGCCTTGTTCTCGCGCCCGAGCTTTTCGAATTGGCCACTGACCGAATCGAAGCCGAAATTAGGCAGGCCCTGGAACAGCGTCTTGGGGTATCATTGAAGCTCGAATTGAGGGCCTCCGCAAAGGCGGCCGGCGAGACGCCGCAGCAGCGCCAGGCAATGCGCCTCGAACAGGAGCGCAGCGCGGCAATCGAGGCGATCCGGCAAGAGAGCCTGGTGCAAAAACTGGAACGCAATTTTGCCGCGCAACTCGACGAGGCCAGCGTGGTCAGAATTGAAGACAACGATTAGCGATGAGGTGAAATCATGAAAGGCGCCCTTGGCGATATGATGAAAAAAGCGCAGGAGATGCAGGAAAATATGCAAAAGGCGCAGCGTGAGCTGGCCAGCAAGGAAGTCACCGGAGAAGCCGGCGGCGGCATGGTTTCAGTGGTCATGCGCGGTACTCATGAAGTCAATCGCGTCAATATCGATCCGTCGCTGATCGGCGAAGACGTCGAGATGCTCGAAGACCTGATCGCCGCGGCAATCAACGATGCGGTGCACAAGGTCGAAAAATCAAACCAGGCCGCTATGCAGGAAATGACCGCCGGCCTGAACCTGCCGCCGGGTTTCAAACTACCTTTTTAACAGATGTCCTCGCGCAGCCTGGACGAACTGATCGCGGCGCTGAAATGCCTGCCGGGCGTGGGGCAAAAGTCGGCACAGCGGATGGCCCTGTATCTGCTCGAACGCGACCAGGCGGGGGCGCGACGCCTCGCGGATGGTATCGTCGATGCGCTCGACAAGGTCAGGCATTGCGACCAGTGCCGTAATTTTTCCGATCAGCCACGCTGTGCAATTTGCACCGATCCGGCTCGCGACCAGGCGACTATTTGCGTGGTCGAAACACCGGCCGACGTGATTGCGGTCGAATCCTCCGCCGCTTTTCGCGGTCGCTATTTCGTGCTCCTCGGCAGGTTGTCGCCGCTCGACGGCCTCGGCCCGGAGCAGCTCGGGCTGGATGATCTCGAGCAGCAACTCGGCCGCGGCGATATCGACGAAATTATCATTGCCACCAGTGCAACCGTGGAAGGGGATATCACCGCGCAGTATATCGCTGACCACGCGGCAAAGCACGGCATCCGGACCAGCCGACTCGCGCGCGGTATACCGATCGGTGGCGAACTCGAGTTTGTCGATAGCGGAACCCTGTCGCGGGCCCTGTCGGGTCGGCAGCGCTTTGAATGAGTAACCAGAACATCGAGGGCGAAATGTCAGATACGATTTTTAGCAAAATTATCGAACGTGAACTACCGGCCGACATCGTTTATGAAGACGATGAGATCATGGCCTTTCGGGATATTGCTCCGCAAGCACCGGTGCACGTGCTGATCATTCCGAAGATCGAAATTCCGACGGTCAACGACATCGAGCCGGAACAGGCCGAGCTGGTCGGCAGACTGATCCTGGTTGCGCAGAAGATAGCGGCCGACGAGGGGATTGCCGAGGACGGTTATCGACTCGTAATCAACTGTAACCGGCACGGTTGCCAGGAAGTGTTTCATCTCCACGTGCACCTGGTTGGCGGACGCCAGTTACGCGGTATTTCGGCGGGTTAAGTCGTTTTTCTCTGCTCGAGCATCTTCAGGTAGCTGGCATAGCGTGATGCGGCGATAGCGCCGGTACTGACCGCCGCGATGACCGCGCAGCGCGGTTCATTCAGGTGCAGGCAGTTATGAAAACGGCATTCGCCGGCGAGGTCACGAATCTCGCGAAAACCGTGCGCGAGGGGTCGGCTGTCGTCGATGAACGGACTGAAACCGCGCACTCCCGGCGTGTCGATCAATTCGCCGCCGGACGGCAGCACATAGAGTCGGCTGGCGCGCGTGGTATGTCGTCCTTCTTCATTCGCACTCGAGATGCTCGCAATCTTGATTTCTTCCCCGGGCAGCAGCCAACTGGTCAGCGAAGACTTGCCGACGCCGGAGACGCCGCCCAGCACGGAGACTTTGCCGGGCAGCAAGCGACTGAATTCGTCCATGCCGGCGCCCGTTTTCACACTGCTGTGAATGACCGGGTAATCGAGCGGTAGATAAATCTTGCGCAACGCGAACGGGTCGGGATCGTTATCGGCAAGGTCAATCTTGTTGAGCAGTATGCAGGCCGCGATCTGCTGCTGTTCGGCCGATACCAGATATTGATCGAGCAGGTACAGATTGGGTTCGGGAGAGATCGCGAGACAGACGATTAACTGGCTGATGTTGGCCGCTATCGCTCGAGTCTGGCCGAAGCCATCGACGCGTTGCAACAGGTTGTCACGCGGCAGAATCGCGATGACGCGATTTACCTTTTGCGCTGTCGCCTCGATCGCGACGCGATCGCCGCAAACGATGCTGCCCAGGTTGGACTTGATCCGGCATTCGACCAGGCCGCCTTGCGCGAGCTCGACCAGGAGCTGGCCGCCCTGGTGGGAGACGACGCGGCCGTGCGGGTGCGCATTGCTGTCGCCCCGCTGCGCCTGGTTTTGCCGAATGCGTTTTTGTTGCTGCTGGCTAAGCCGGCGTCTGGACATGGGTCGCGTGCAGCTTGCGCACAGGCCGAGGCACTAGCGCGTGGCCTCCGCCGAGGCGAGGGATTCGAGATGTCGGATACGGATCGTCGCCGGCGGATGCGAATCGTAGAAAATCGAGTGCAGCGGATCCGGAGTCAGTGTGCTGGCGTTGTCGCGATACAGATTGACCAGGGCCGAAATCAGTGCACGGTAGTCGCTGTTGGAATGCGCGAACTCGTCGGCCTCGAATTCGTGCTTGCGCGACAGCGCGGAAAACAAGGGGCTGATGAAATAGGTGAATACCGGCATGACCAGCATGAACAGAATCAACGCGGCATGGGTTGATATCTGGCTGACTCCGAGAGCGGAGTAGAACCACGAAGATTCCATCAGCCAGGCCAGCAGGGCGAATCCGGCAAACGAAAACAGGCTCGAAATCAGCAGCGACTTTTTGATGTGGTGTCGCCTGAAATGACCCAGTTCGTGGGCCAGCACTGCTTCGACCTCGTCCGCCGACAGGGTCTCGAGCAGCGTGTCGTAAAACACGATTCGCTTGTTGCGCCCGAAGCCGGTGAAATAGGCATTACCGTGCGCGGATCGGCGCGAGCCGTCGACGACGTAGACACCCTGGCTGTGAAATCCACAGCGCTGCAGCAGGTTTTCGATACGCTCGCGCAGGGCGCCGTCCTCGAGGCGGGTGAAGCGATTGAACAGCGGGGCAATGAACGCGGGATAGGCCCAGATCATGACCAGGCTGAAACTCATCCACAGAGCCCAGGCGTAAATCCACCAGCTCGATCCCGCCCGGTTCATCAACCACAGGATCGCGGCCAGCAGCGGCACGCCGAGCAGCGTGACCAGCACCGCGGTCTTGACCAGGTCGAGCAGCCAGGTGTTGAAGGTGGTCTTGTTGAAGCCGAAACGCTCCTCGATTACGAAGGTGCTGTACAGGGAGAACGGCAGGCTGAGCAGGGACGCTACGATCGTCAGCGAAAAAATCACCAGGATACCGGTTGCAATCGGCGGGTAATCGAAAGCCAGCCACCAGCGGTCAACCAGGTCGATTCCGCCGCCGAGGGTCCATAACAGCAGCCACAGGGTCTCCCAGGCCAGCAACAGTCGGCCGAAGCGCAACTTGGTGCAACTATAGTCCGCGGCGCGCTGGTGATCGTCGAGCGAAATGCGATCGGCGAAGGCCTCCGGGACTCGTTCGCGGTTCGCGCCGATGTGGCTGATCTGACGCTGACCCAGCCACAGGCGCACCAGCACCGAGGCTACGACGAAACTCAGAAACAGCAGGGTAAACAGATGCATGGGCTAACCGCGGGTCGAAAACTTGCTATAGTTTAACCCATATTGACAAGCCCTGTAGCGCGGAGAAACGAATGGCCCTGGACGAGAATAATCTGATCTGGATCGACCTCGAGATGACCGGCCTGGACCCGCAACGGGACCAGATTATCGAAATCGCGACGGTGGTCACCGACGCCAGTCTGGCAATCGTCGCGCAGGGCCCCGTCATCGCGATTCATCAGCCCGCCGAGATCATGGACGCGATGGACGAATGGAACACGCGGCATCATCGTGATTCTGGTTTGACCAGTCGGGTCGGCGAAAGCCAGAGCGGCGCCGCCGATGCCGAGCGCGAAACGCTCGAATTCCTGCGCCAGCACGTGTTACCCGGAAAGTCGCCGATGTGCGGTAACAGCATCTGCCAGGATCGTCGTTTCATGGCCCGCCTGATGCCCGAACTCGAAGCGTTCTTTCACTACCGGAATCTCGACGTCAGCACCCTGAAAGAACTGGCGCGCCTGTGGAAGCCCGAAATCGTTGCGGGTTTCAGCAAGAAGGGGGCACACCTTGCGCTCGACGATATTCTCGAATCGATCGACGAACTGAAATATTATCGCGAGCATTTCATCGACATCTGAGAACTGCAAACGGGTTTTCGCTCGCGCGGCCTGCCTGGCGCCTCGAAACGAACCCGGCGCGGTGTCCTGAAAAAGCGATCTCACCGCTCCGCGACCTGGCCCCATCCAGGGGCCCGGGGAGGTAGCTGGTCCCGCTCTCGTTAGCTTTAAAGAATTCACCGTGCCAGCCGATACAGGGCAGCGTATAGAGTACTCTGCTTGTTGGATTATTTATGGATCTGGCCTCCCTGATCGGCATCATTTCGGGTATCGGACTGATCGTCACCGCGATCTTTCTCGGTGGCGAGGTGCATAATTTCATGAATGTCCCCGGCATCATGATCGTGATGGGCGGCACGATGGCGGCGACGCTGCTGACCTTCCAGTTCAAGGACGTGCTGACCGCGTTCAAAAGTGCCTACTTCGTGTTTTCTTCGCCGAAGCAGGATTCGCAGGAACTGATCAACACGATGATCAAGCTCGGTACCATTAGCCGGCGCAAGGGCTTGCTCAGCCTGATGGACGTCAAGACCAACTCTCCGTTCCTGAAGCGCGTGTGCACGCTGATCGCCGACGCGGCCGACGAGGATACCCTGCGCTCCGCCATGCGCACCGAGATCGAATCGATGCAGATGCGCCATTTTGTCGTGCAGGACGTGTTTCGCAAGATGGCGATGTACGCACCGTCTTTCGGCATGCTCGGAACGCTGATCGGGCTGATCCAGATGCTCTCCCTGCTCGCGTCACCGGACAATCTCGGGCCGGCTATGGCGATCGCACTGCTGACCACTTTTTACGGCACCCTGTTGTCCACGGTTATCTTTTTGCCCATTGCCGGCAAGCTCAAGTCGCGCACCATGGCAGAAGTGATGAACTTCGAGATCATCTACCAGGGCGCGGTCAGCATTTTGCAGGACAATAATCCGCTGTCGGTATACGAAAAGCTGTCCTCGTTCGTCCCGGCGAAGAAGCGCAAACCGATGCAGACCCTGAGGCAGCGCAGCTGATGTCGGCCCGATCGCTGACCGATGTTTTCGACGAGGATGAGGGTGGTAACGCCTGGGTGGTCACCTTCGCCGACATGATGACCCTGATCCTGGTGTTCTTCATCCTGCTCTATACGCTCGCGGATTTCGAAGACCAGGCTTATCGCAAACTGGTCGAATCGATCCAGGTGGTGGATGGCGAAGGCAGCCAGGTCAGCGTGATCGATTTTGCCTCGCGTAAGGGGCGCAATCCCGAACCGCTGAAAGTGGTCGAGGATATGCTCGGCATGAACCCGGGCAATGCGCCCACGCAAACGCTGAAGCCGGCGATCGTCAACGAAATGGAAAGCATGATCGACAGCACGGATCTTTCCGACAGCGTGAACCTGTCCTACGACGGCAACCAGATTAACCTGCAGATCGATGGTCGTTATCTTTTCGAATCGGGCCGTGCTGACTTGAAAGACAGGGCCCGATTCATATTTGCCAATCTCGGCCAGATGTTCCGCGACCATGCCGATTATCGAATCGCAATCCGCGGACATACAGACGATCGCAATATCGCAACCGCGCAGTTTCCGTCGAACTGGGAATTATCCGCGGTGCGCGCAACCACGGTGCTGCGCTTTTTTATCGAGCAGGGTATCGACCCCGAGCGCATGACTGCTACCGGCTACGCCGATTACCTGCCATTGTTCGAAAACGATAACGACGACAACCGGGCGCGTAACAGGAGGGTGGAGTTTGTTCTGGAAAAAGAGTGAAGCGGTCGACGTCACCCTGGTCACGGAGCACGACGATAATCGCGCCGCGTATCGAATCGCACCGGACGAAAATCGGCCGGTGATACTGTCGATCGAGGGCGAAGACTACCCGGTGTGCAACGTCAGCGGCACCGGCGTTGCCTTTCGTGCACCGGGTTTCGACGCCGGCTTCAAGTCCCGCGCAATGCTGCGCTTACCGAGCGAAGAACGTGTCTTTTCGGTGGTGATCGAGGTCGTGGCAAAACAGGGTGAACTATGTCGCTGTTGCTTCAGAGAAATACACGAAGATGCTGAAAATCTACTACACTCTTACATACTCGATCTGCAGAAAATGAAGATCAGGCAAAGGCGAAAGCAGCGCTAACGCTGTTGGACCCGTCTCAGGCGTGCGTTCCGGGCGGAAACTTATTTTATTCTCAGGTATTTAACAGGGCGTTCTTTTGAATTGCATTGATTTTACACGTGAAATCGGCCATCATTACCGGTCCGTTGGCGGGATAAGAATTACGAAAGCCAAGCATCTGATTTTACTCGTTTTTTTGGGAAGCGGTTTTGATTAAACAGCGCACGTTGAAAAATGTAATCCGCGCCATGGGCGTCGGTTTGCATACAGGGAAAAAAGTCTACCTCACCTTACGACCCGCCCCGATTGATTCGGGCATTCGTTTTCGCCGTATCGACCTCGACGAGCCGGTCGAGATCCTGGCTCGTCCGGACAAGGTGGGCGATACCAATTTATCGACCACGCTGGTCGAGAACGGTGTTCGAATTTCGACAGTCGAACACCTGCTGTCGGCCATTGCCGGTCTCGGCATCGATAACGCCTACATCGATCTCAGCGCGGAAGAGGTTCCGATCATGGATGGCAGCTCGGGACCCTTCGTATTTCTGATCCAGTCGGCCGGTATCGTTGAGCAAAACATGCCGAAAAAATTCATCAAGATCAAAAAGAAGGTCCGCGTCGAGGATGGCGACAAATGGGTCGAATTTACGCCGTTCAACGGCTTCAAGGTCAGTTTCGAGATCGATTTCGATCATCCGCTGTTTACCAAGCAGAAGCAGACCTGCATGATCAACTTTTCCACCACATCCTTTGTCAAGGAAGTGAGTCGCGCGCGTACCTTCGGCTTCCAGAAAGACATCGAATACCTGCGCGCGAACAACCTCGCGCTCGGCGGCAGCCAGGACAACGCGATCGTGCTCGACGATTATCGCGTGCTCAACGAAGACGGGCTGCGCTACGACAACGAGTTCGTCAAGCACAAGATTCTCGATTCGATCGGCGATCTGTACCTTCTCGGGCACAGCCTGATCGGTGCGTTCTCCGGCTACAAGTCCGGACATGCGCTGAACAATCGCCTGCTGCGCGAGCTGCTTGCGGACAAGGACGCCTGGGAGGAAGTCACTTTCGAAGATGCGTCGACCGCTCCGATTTCCTACGCCCAGCCGGTTGAAGCCACGGTATAGGTGGTCGAGTGAATATACTCATCCTGTCATCGAACAAGGGCCAGATTTGCGGGCTGAATCTCGCCAAGCCGCTGCATTTGCTGTTCGTGAGCGTGATATTCGCGAGCATGATAGCCGCGGCGGTCTACGTCGGTTACACGATGAACCCGGGACAGGATAACCAGGCGCTGATCGACGAATGGCAGGCCGACGTGCATCGCCAGCGCGTGCAACTCCAGCACATCCGCGAAGAAGCCGACGCCAACATCGACGCGCTGTCGTCGCGGATCGGTTTACTTCAGGCGCACGTGATGCGCCTAGATGCGCTCGGCAGCAAGCTGGTTCACATGGCGAGCATCGATCGCGGAGAGTTCAGTTTCGACAAGCCGCCGGCGCTCGGTGGTCCGGAAGCGATCAGCAACAAGGGGATGCAGCCGGATGAATTGTCTACCGTTATCGACCAGCTGAGTTTTGAACTCGAGACACGGGAAAATCAGCTTTTGGTGCTGGAAAACCTGGTGCTGGATCGCAATCTGGAGAAAGAGGTGCAGCCCAGCGGTCGCCCGATTACGCGTGGCTGGATTTCCTCGTATTACGGCATGCGCACCCACCCGCTGTCGGGTCGGCGCGAGATGCACAAGGGTATCGATTTTGCCGGCAAACTCGGCGGGCCGGTAATCGCGGTTGCAAAAGGAGTGGTGACTTATGCCGGCAAGCGTTACGGCTATGGCAACGTGATCGATATCGCGCATGGCAATGGTTATACCACGCGCTATGCGCACAATTCCCGTCTGCTGGTCTCGGTCGGCGACACCGTAGAAAAAGGGTTCCAGATTGCCGAAATCGGATCCTCGGGCCGCTCCACCGGTCCCCACGTACATTTCGAGGTACTTAAGAACGGACGCGAGATCAATCCCGTGCGTTTTATTCGTGCGGCAAACTGATCGGGAACACCGTTATTTCGGTGCCTCCGCTTGAAACCTCTAAACCCGTCTCCAATTCATGTAACTGTTTGGTCAATGCAGTCGTAGGATGTTGTCTAAAATAACCAGATCCCTGTTCGGCAGTCGTAACGACCGAATTATCAAGAAACTCCAGCAACGCGTTAACCGAATCAATCAGCTAGAGCCCGAGATGCAGGCGCTCGACAACGCCGCGTTGAGACGGAAAACCGAGGAGTTCAGATCCCGCATCGAGGCCGGAGAGACGCTCGAGCAGCTGCTCGACGAAGCCTTTGCGGTGTGTCGCGAAGCCTCGGTACGCGCGCTTGGCATGCGCCACTACGATGTTCAGCTGATCGGTGGCATGATCCTGCATAACAACCAGATCACCGAGATGCGCACCGGCGAGGGCAAGACCCTGGTCGCGACGCTGGCCGCCTATCTGAACGCGCTCGGTGGCAAGGGCGTGCATATCGTTACGGTCAACGATTATCTGGCCGAGCGTGATGCCGAATGGATGGGACAAATTTACGAGTTTCTCGGCTTGAGCGTCGGCGTCGTATTGAGCACGATGGATTACAACCAGAAGCGCGAATCCTACCAAGCCGATATTACCTATGGCACGAACAACCAGTTCGGCTTCGATTATATGCATGACAACCTCTGTTTCTCCCTCGAGGAAAGGGTGCAGCGAGAGTTGAATTACGCGATCGTCGATGAAGTCGACTCGATTCTGATCGACGAGGCGCGCACCCCGTTGATCATTTCCGGCCAGGCCAGCGACAGTTCCGACCTGTATAAACGAATCAACGCCGTTATCCCGCGCCTGGTAAAGGTAGAGACCGAGGATGGTCCGGGTGACTACACGATCGACGAGAAATCGAAGCAGGCGTTCCTGACCGAATCGGGACACGACACCGCCGAGCAATTGATGGTCGAAAACGGCCTGTTAAACGAGGGCGAGAGTCTTTACGACGCGGCTAACATTGCGCTGGTGCATCACCTGAACGCGGCGCTGCGCGCGCACTCTATTTATAGCCGTGATGTCGATTACATCGTGCAGGACGGCTCGATCGTAATCGTCGACGAATTTACCGGGCGCACGATGCCGGGCAGAAGGTGGTCCGAGGGGTTACATCAGGCCATCGAGGCCAAGGAGGGCGTCAGTATTCAGCACGAGAACCAGACGATCGCGTCGATTACGTTCCAGAATTATTTCCGCCTTTACAACAAGCTCGCGGGGATGACCGGCACGGCCGATACCGAAGCCTTCGAGTTCCAGCAGATCTACGGCCTCGAAGTCGTCGTCGTGCCAACCAACATGCCGATGATCCGCGAAGATTTCGGCGACTTGATCTACCTGACCGCACGCGAAAAATTCGACGCGATCATCGACGATATTCGCGATTGCGTGGCGCGCGGCCAGCCGGTACTGGTTGGCACGACCTCGGTAGAAACCTCCGAGTATTTGTCCGGGTTGCTGGACAAGGTCAAGATCAAGCACCAGATTCTGAACGCCAAGCAGCACGAGCGCGAGGCCAAGATTATCGCTGATGCGGGCATGCCCGGAACCGTCACGATCGCGACTAACATGGCGGGCCGCGGTACCGACATCGTGCTCGGCGGCAACCTCGAGGTGCATCTGAAAGAACTCGAAGGCGACCAGGAAGATCAGCGTGAGCACCAGACCGGGGAGTGGAAACAACGTCACGAGCAGGTGATCGAAGCCGGCGGATTGCACATTATCGGTACCGAACGCCACGAGTCGCGGCGCATCGATAACCAGTTGCGCGGCCGTTCGGGACGCCAGGGTGATCCGGGATCTTCACGCTTCTACCTGTCAATGGAAGACAGTCTGATGCGTATTTTCGCCTCGGAAAAGGTTGCCGGCCTGATGCAGAAACTGGGCATGGAAGAGGGCGAGGCAATCGAGCATCCCTGGGTCAGTCGCGCCATCGAAAACGCACAACGCAAGGTCGAGGCGCATAACTTCGATATCCGCAAGCAATTGCTGCAATACGACGACGTTGCCAACGATCAGCGCAAGGTCATTTACCAGCAGCGCGACGATCTGTTGCACAGCGAGAGCATCAGCGAGGCGATCGAAAACATGCGCAAGGACGTGTTGCAAGGCGTCTTTCGCGCGCACGTGCCGCCGAACTCGCTAGATGAACAATGGGACATCGACGGTCTCGAGCAGGTATTGTCCAGCGAATTCGGCGTCGACTTGCCGATCGGCGAATGGATCGAAGCGGACGACCAGCTCGACGACGATGGCGTTCACCAGCGCATCCTGGAGCATTTCGAACAGGCTTACCAGGCAAAAGTCGAAACCCTCGGCGACGAACTGATTACGCGTCTCGAAAAAGAAATTACGTTGATGATTCTCGATCGCCACTGGAAGGAGCATCTCGCGGCGATGGATTACCTGCGCCAGGGCATCGGCCTGCGCGGTTATGCGCAAAAAAACCCGGTTCAGGAATTCAAGCGAGAGTCTTTCGAAATGTTCACCGCCATGCTGGACAGCATCAATTACGAGGTTATCCAGGCATTGACCCGAGTTCAGATTCGCAGCGAGGAACAGGTCGCGGCGCTGGAACAAAGTCACCAGCCCGAAAAGGATATCCGCATGGAGCACGCCAGCGCGCGCAATCCCCTGGCCGCGGCGCCCGAAGCCGAGGCGGACCCGCAGCAGCCCTACGTGCGCAAGGAGCGCAAGATCGGCCGTAACGAACCCTGCTGGTGCGGCTCGGGGAAGAAATTCAAGCAATGTCAC
>JBFGQE010000017.1:0-20483 GCA_041564355.1 Gammaproteobacteria bacterium
GAGCAGGTGCCGGTGATCGATATCGGTGAGCTGATCCGCGACGCCGATGCCGAGCCGGCCAGGGCCGCTATCGAGCAAATCGCCGAGGCCTGCAAAACCAGGGGTTTTTTCCAGGTGGTCAATCATCGTATCGACGACGGCCTGATCGCCGACGTGTGGCAGGAGACGCGTCGATTTTTCGCGCTGCCGACGGAACAAAAGCTGAAGGTCCTGCGCAGCAAGGAAAACCCGTGGGGTTTTTACAATAACGAGCTGACCAAGAACCAGCGCGACAAGAAAGAAGTCTTCGACTTCACCCGGGAGGGGGTCGATCCGATCTACCGGCAGCAAAATCGCTGGCCCGCGGGCGAGGAGCGGTTCAAGTCCACGCTGCGCGACTATTTCGATGAATGCACTCGCGTATCGCTCAAGCTGCTCGAAGGCCTCTGTCTCGGGCTCGGACTGCCGGGGGACTCCATGCAGCAGGATTTCGCGGCCAATCACACCGGCTTCATGCGCCTGAACTACTACCCGATCAAGGACCCGCTGGAAGGTCTCGAAATCGAGCACCAATCCGTTGCCGATCTCGGCATTCACCACCATACCGACGCCGGCGCGTTGACCGTTTTGCTGCAGGACCGGGTTAGCGGTCTGCAGGTATACCGCGACGGCTACTGGTACGACATCCCGGTGATCGACGGCGCGCTGGTGATCAATACCGGTGACATGATGCAGGTCTGGTCGAACGACATCTACGTCGCCCCGGTGCACCGCGTACTGGCGATGGACAGGGCGGAGCGTCATAGCCTGCCGTTTTTCTTCAATCCGCCTGCCGACTGCGACGTCAGACCGCTGCCGTCCGTGGTAAGCGAGCAAAATCCGGCACGCTATAATGCGATCCGCTGGTCCGATTTCCGCGGCAAGCGCACCGACGGTGACTTTGCCGATTACGGCACCGAGGTGCAGATCGCGCAGTATCGCAGGTAAACCTGCACGCTCGTGCAAGCCCGCAAGCTGAAGTCGTGAGCCGTTACCGTCCCCCGCAGACCCCAAAATCGCCGTATATCACGCCGGCCGGCAGGCGACTGCTCGAAGACGAGCAAAAAGCCATCTGGCTGCGCCGTCGCGAGGTCGTCGCCGCGCTCTCCGCGGCTGCGGCGGAAGGCGACCGCTCGGAGAACGCGGAGTATATTTATCGCAAGAAGGAATTGCGCGAAATCGACCGGCGTATCCGTTACCTGCAAAAGCGCCTGCCCGGGCTGAAGGTGGTCGAACACAAACCGGCCGACCTCGAACGCGTGTTTTTCGGCGCCGAGGTAGAGCTCGAAGATGAAGCCGGATCGCGGGTGACCTACCGCATCGTCGGTCCCGACGAGTTCGATCGCGAGGCGCATTTTATCAGCGTCGATTCACCGCTGGCGCGCTCGCTGCTGAAGCGCGAACTCGGCGACGAGGTCGAGGTCGAGGTGCCGCGCGGTCGGCTCGCTTACACCATCACCGCAATCGATTACCCCGATAGTTAACGCCGCGCCGTGCTCCGGCACCGATTGAGGTTTTGACAAGGGCGCAATAAAACGGTCTAGTAGCCGACTATGTGGGATTTGATTAACTGCCCGCGACCACGCCGTCGCGGCGCCAGCTGGCTGCTGTTGCTGTTTGCGATGCTCTGCCTGAGCCCGGCGCAAGCCTTCATCAACCGCGGCTACAGCAGCCTCGAGGAGTCGAGTGTATTTCACGGCGACTTCACCGATATCCTGCGCCAGGGCAAGTTGCGCATCCTGCTGACGCGCGATTTTACCAGCGCGGATTACCTGCCGCGGCGCGGCTCGCCGCTGGCCGAGCAACAGCGTATCGCCGAGGAGTTCGCGCTGTCGCACGGCCTGATGCCGGAGCTGGTTATCGTCGACAATTTCTCCAAGCTGATTCCGGCACTGGAAGCCGGGCGCGGCGATATTATCGTCGACAACCTGACGATAAACGACTTTCGCCGGCGCAAGATCGCGTTCTCGGTCGCGGTAGATCACGTGCGCGAGCAGGTCCTGGTGGGAAAAAACGACAAGTCGATACGGCGGGTGCGCGATTTGAACGGTAAATCCGTCATGGTCAACCGCGGCTCGACGTTCTGGCGTGCACTGGTCTGGCTGAAGGAAAACCGCTACCCCGATATCGAGATAATCGAGTCCCCGGACGGCGTGCAGGTCGAAGACGTGCTCGACCGTCTCGCCGCGGGAGAAATCGATGCTACCATCATGGACAGCAACCTGGTCGCAATCTATCAAACCTACCGCGACGACTTTCGCGTCGCGGTCGATTTCAGCGGCCAGCGCGATATCGGCTGGGGCGTGCGCAAGAACGCAGTAGAGTTGCTCAGCCAGATCAACAGCTACCTGCAGCTCGAGCACAGGGTAGACGATCGCGGCAAACGTTTCAGTGGAGATCTCGACCAGATCAAGGAGCGTCGCGTGCTGCGGGTGCTGCTGCGCAACAACGCCGCGTCGTATTTTGTTTACCGCGGCGAGTTGATGGGCTTCGAATACGAACTCGCGCGCGAGTTTGCCGATTACCACGGCCTGCGACTCGAGATCGTCGTACCGCCGAGCTACCGAGAGCTGACTTCGTGGCTGCTCGAGGGTCGCGCGGACATCGCCTTCGGTTTTCTCGAGCCCGAGGACACGCAGCGCAAGCTCGGCGTCGACTATTCGAAGCCCTATCACTACGCCAGGCAGCACATCGTCGTGGCCCGCGATGATCCGGCCGATTCGCTCGAGGACCTCGATTACCGCACGGTTTTCGTGCGTCATCATAGTCACTACTGGGAGCGGCTGTCGGCGCTGCAGCAGCAAGGAGCCGGCTTCCAGTTGCGCGCGACCGACGATGCCACCGAAACCGAGGAACTGATCCAGTGGATCGCGCGCGGCAAGAACAAGGCAACCATGGCCGGGGAGCACCTGCTCAACATCGAACTGGCCAAGGGTGTACCGGTGCGCTCCGCTTATACGCTGGACGAGGAGGTTGCGCACGCGGTTGCATTGCGCGCGCGCAACCCGCAGTTGAAACAGGCGCTCGACGGGTTTGTCAAACGCATTTACCGCAGCGAGTATTACAACATCACCTACCGCAAGTACTTCGAGAGCCAGCGCTCGGTGCAAAAGCTTGCCCGCGGGCGCGTGATCGATCCGCTCACGGGCAAGATTTCCCCCTACGACGAACTGGTGCGCGAGTACGCCAATCGCTACGGTTTCGACTGGCGCCTGGTAACCGCGCAGATGTACCAGGAGAGCCGGTTCGATCCGAAAGCGCGATCACACATCGGCGCGCGCGGACTGATGCAATTGATGCCGCGCACCGCGCGCGAGATGGGGGTCAAGGACATCAATGATCCCGCGCACAGTATTCACGGCGGCATCAAGTACCTGGACTGGCTGCGCGACCGTTTCGAAAACGAGTTGCCGATTTCGGAACGGCTCTGGTTTACCCTGGCCGCGTACAATGCCGGAGCCGGGCACGTGCAGGATGCGCGGCGATTGGCGCGCAAGCTCGGCTACGATTCGAACCGATGGTTCGATCATACCGAGAAAGCGATGCTGTTATTGGCGAAAAAACAATACGCGAGCAAGGCACGCTATGGCTACGTCAACGGTCGCGAGCCGGTCGATTACGTGCGCGAGATCAAGGAGCGGTTCGAGGCTTACATCAATCTCAGTCACCAGATCGCCGACGCCGCCTAGCGAGCGCTTCGCGGAATCGTTTCGCGCGGAGGCGCCGAGAACGCTGTGGTGCGCAGAGGATTGGATGGTATTTTCGCAAGCCGCATTCCTGCGTTCTGGCATCGGGTCATGCCTTAAGAATCAGGCCCATCCCAAAACCTCCCCGCGTATCTCCGCGCCTCCGCGCGAAACCGGCGTCTCAACTTTTAGCGATCGCCTTGAGATCGGTCGCCGGGTCGGCGATGGTGTCGGGCGAAGGATGCTTGCCCGCGTCGATCATCATGCGACCGAACACGTATGCCTTGGGATCGTTCATTGCGTCGATTGCGAGCAGCCGGTCGTCGGCGTAGTACCAGACCGACTGGCAATCTTCCTCGGCGCCCTGGCGCAGCACGGTATGGTTGTGTCCGTGGTTCAGACCGACAATTTGCAGCTTGCAATCGTACTGGTCCGACCAGAACCACGGCAGCGCGGTATAGGTGACCGCCTCGCCGGCGAGCAGGCGTGCTACCAGATCGCCCTGGTCCGCGGCATTCTGCACCGATTCGAGTCGCAGGCGCCGGCCGGCGCGTTCGAAACAGGTGCAATCACCGGCCGCGTAGATGTCCTGCGCCGAGGTCTGGCAGGTAGCGCTGACCTGGATGCCGTCTCCGCAGTCGAGGCCGGCGGCCGCGGCAATCTCCAGGTTGGGGCTCGCGCCGATCCCGACCAGTACCAAATCGACGTCGATCGTTTCTCCTGAGCCGAGCTCGGCGGCGCAGACATGCCCGTTTTTGCCGATCAGGCGCTTCAACTGGGTGGCTTCTCGAATGTCGACCCCGTGCGCGCGGTGCAGCCGGCGAAAATAGGCCGCGGTCTCCGCAGAGGCCACGCGCTGCATGATGCGCTCCGCCATTTCGACCAGCGTTACTTCGAGTTGCAACTTTCGCGCGGAGGCGGCCGCTTCGAGACCGATGTACCCGCCGCCGATGATCAGCAGGCGCCGTCCGGCAACAAATTCTGGTGCCATCCGGTCGATGTCGTCGATACGGCGCAGCCGGAAAACGCCGTTCAGGTCGCCGCCGATCCGATCCGGCAGATCGCGTGCGGAAGAACCGGTACACAGCAGCAGCTTGTCGTAATCGATGATGCCGCCATCGGCGCAAACCAGTTGTTTTGCGTCCGGCCGGATTTCATCGACACGCGTTGCGAAACGCGTGTCGACTCCCTGCTCGGCATACCAGTCCCGCGGGCGGATAAACAGGCGCTCGCGCTCGAGTTCGCCGGTCAGGTATTTTTTCGACAGCGGCGGACGTTGATACGGCGGTTGCGGTTCGTCACCGATGAGCAACAGGGATTGCGGGTTACCGAGGGCGAGATGGCGCGTGATAAACGATGCCGCGGCCTGTCCCGCACCGACGATAACGATGGGGGCAGTCACGAACCTTACTCGGGTTCGGGTACGTGAAGCACGAGTCCGTCGAGCTCGGGCGAGGCGATGATCTGGCACGACAGGCGGCTGTTGTCCTCGCGTTCGACGTCGGTCATGTCGAGCATGGTGTCCTCGATTTCGTCGATCTCGCCGGTTCTGTCGAACCACGCGGGTTCGACGAACACGTGGCAGGTCGCGCAGGAGAGGCAGCCACCGCATTCACCCTCGATATGCGGCACGTTGTTCGCGGTCGCCGCCTCCATCAGGTTCAGGCCGTCCTTGACGTCCGCGCTGATCTCGCTGCCGTCTTCCATTTTCCAGGTGATATGCGCCATTGGTCGAGCTTGTGGGTTGTGAAACTTGAAAGCGCGTAATGTATCTTTTTTTAATCTCGATGTCTTTTCAAATTCACGGCATGCCGTGAATCGCAACAATGATCTGGATCGGTTGTCGCGGCTTAACAGGCGGCTTTTTTTTGCATACAGTTCGGCTGCGGAGAAGCGTGGGTAACAAACACCCCGGGATATTGATATGGGCAAGGGCTTGCGCATCGCGGTGATGGACGCGGTGCCGAAAATTTACTGGTCGGACGACGAGGGAATCACCGACGGCGAGAAATTTCATGATTTGCTCTCGGCGCAGTACCCGGCAGCGCGCATCGATATCTTTTACGCGACCGAGGGTGAGTTCCCGGACCGGGTCACGGACTACGACGGTTACCTGGTGAGCGGCAGCCCGGCCAGCGTGCACGACGATGACGACTGGATTACCCGGCTGTCGGCGCTGATCGTCGATGGCGACGCGGCGGGACGGCGCATCGTCGCAAGCTGTTTTGGCCACCAGCTGGTGGCGAAATCTTTCGGCGGTAGCGTGGAGCGCAACGAACACGGCTGGTGCATCGGTAATTACCGTCTCGAGATCACGCGCGAGTTCGACTGGATGGATCCATGCGTGGCAAGCACCTGCCTGTACCACTTTAACCGGGAACGCGTGACCCGGCTGCCGCACGGCGCGGTCAGT
Organism: Gammaproteobacteria bacterium; assembly: GCA_041564355.1. Lineage (GTDB taxonomy): Bacteria > Pseudomonadota > Gammaproteobacteria. Next base: position 6,118 of record JBFGQE010000017.1, read on the forward strand.
TTTGCCGATAGCGAGCACTATCCGGATTTCGCTTTCGTGCTCGGCGATAATATCCTGAGCCTGCAGGGCCACCCCGAGCAGCCGCTGCGCGCGATGAATAATTTCATGAAGTCGGTGGGCCCGCGGCTGCCGCGCCACGAAGCCGAGCGCGCCTACGAAATGATCAATCGCGGCGAACCCGATGCCGCGACCTGGGCGCGCTGGATGGTGCGTTTTTACCTCGCTTAGGGGTATGATGGGCGCTGGAGGAATCCGATATGAAAGCTGCCAGCGTTGCGATCATTCTGTTATTTTGCGCTCCCGGGGCCTATGCCGCCGATATCGAAAATGGCGATGACCTGCACTTCGAAAGCTGCACCGGCTGCCACGACTCGAGCGTGTATACGCGTGAAAATCGCCGGGTTAGCAGCCTGAAACAACTCGGACGGCAGGTGCGTTTCTGCAGGGATACCATCGGCGTGAGCTGGTTCGACGACGAGGTCGAAGACGTAATCGCGTACCTGAACGCGACCTATTACCGCTTCTGATCGATCCCGCCGCGGCGCGCCCGGCCAGCGGGCGGTCTCTAGTGGTCGTGCTCGTGGCCGTGCGCGATTTCACCCTCGCTATACAGGTAATCTTTCAGCTCCTTGTCGAAGCGGGGGTCCTTGCGCCGGATCCATTCGAGCACCATCGCCGCGTGTTCTTTTTCCTCGTCACGGTTATGCGCCAGGATTGCGGCCAGCTCCTTGTCCTTGCACGCGTCGACACGCTGGTTATACCAGTCGACCGCTTCGAGTTCCTCCATCAGTGACGTAATCGCGCGGTGCATGTCGCGGGTTTCGTCACTGAGCTCTTCGATGGGCTCATGGTAGCCTTCGTTTGCCATTTGGGTCTCCACTTCGACAGAATCCGAAGCGCTAATCTTACGGGATAATCCGCTGACAGGTCGATAAAAAATAGCCTTGAATCGCGCTCCACAGTGCGGGCTCGCGTTTGCCAAACCGTTCTTATATGATGAGCGGCGCCAGTGCCCGATGCGAACAGGAGGTTCGCGATGCGGCGGTTATTAACTATCCCGGGAGCGGAGCCAGATCATGCCTGTTTTATCCCAACTGACCCTGTTCAGCGTGATCGCGCTGCTGCTGTCGGCCTGCGCCACGGTCGAGAAATCCGCGCCACCGCCGCCGAAAGTGTATCGCACCGGCACGATGAAAGCGGTGACCGGCTCCACCGGTGACGTGTTCGGTTCCGAGGTGGAACGGATTTCGATCCTGTCCGATGACACGATACAGGCGATCGATATATCGGTTCCGATCCCCCCGGAACAAATCGACCAGGTCGAGGTGATCTCGGCCTCGGGCAACGAGGTGGAACAGCTCAGGGAAGCCGAAATCCGGGCTTCCGACGGCAGCGCCGGCACCGACATTACGGTTTACCTGCCGCGCAACAGGAAACTGCAGTTTCGCCTCAAGCTGATCGATAACGATCCCAATAACTGAGATCGGGGTGTGTCGAATGGATTACCGTAACCCGTTAATGTCCACGTTTCCGAGTGGAGCGTTGCGCCGGGTCGACGGCCGCTCCGGACCGGCGCTTTGGCTCTTTGAATCGCGGTGAAGTCGCAAGCGACGGCACGGTTTTCGGAGGAACGGGGCATCATTTGGGGCTACCGGCTCGATGGCCGGGGCGGCGGCGTGCAGCAGGACCGGCCCGGTGAAAGCGCACCCTCGGCACCCGCGTTCGACTGGTTCTACCTGCGCAGTGACGAGCCCGAGTCGCTGGAATGGCTGCGCGAAAAAGATCTCGATCCGCAGGTTATCGATGCGTTAACCGCGCTCGAGACGCGCCCGCGCATGGCCTTGATGGCCGGCGGGGTACTGATCAACCTGCGTGGCGTAAACAACAACCCGGGCGCGGAACCGGAAGACATGATTTCGGTTCGCATCTGGTTCAACGCGAACACGATAGTCAGCGCGCGCCGGCGCGAACGCCGTTCACAGGCGGTGGACGACCTCAGGCACCGGATCGAGGAAAACCAGGGGCCCCGCTCGCCGGGAGAATTCGTCGTCATGCTCGCCGAGCATCTCGCCGACGAGATCGGCGAAGTGGTCGATTCGATTGACGAGGGTCTGACCCGGGTCGAGACCGACCTCGACGAGCAGCGTATTCCGCTGTTACAGAACAAGTTGTATTACCTGCGGGGTCAAACTGCGGTTATCCGTCGCCACCTCGCGCCGCAGCGGGAGGCACTGTCCGACCTCTACCAGACGCGCCAGCTGCTGAGTGAAGAGGAGGCGATCAACCTGCAGCATCAGGCCGACCGTATTATTCACTATATCGAGGATCTCGAGCTGGCACGAGAACGCGTGCTAATGCTGCACGGCGAGTTGCAATACCGCCTTGCCGCGCAGCAAAACGCGCGCATGTACATGCTTTCCATCGTCGCGGCGATATTCCTGCCGCTGACCTTTTTGACCGGGGTGTTCGGCATGAACGTCGCCGGGCTTCCCGGGCTGGAGAATCCCGACGCCTTCCTGTACCTGTCGATTGCGATGCTGGTCGTAGTAATCGCGCTGTTTGCTTTCATGCGCTGGAAGCGCTGGTTGTAACCGGAAGGACAGGCCCGTAAGCGGCACGCTTGACGGGGTGGCTCGGCCAGATCGCGCTACCAGCGGCCGATGATGATGCCGCGGGATTCGTCGCGCGCGGGGCCCATGCCGTGGAGATCCTCGAAAGGCACCCCGATGCGCGGTTTCAGGCTGCGTTGCCAGTTTACCAGGCGGCGTATCATTTTGCCGCGAATCCCGGCACGAGCCGGGTCTTCGCCGAGATCGACCAGTTCGTCCGGGTCGTTGTCGAGGTCGAACAGCTGTGCTCGGAAGCCGTTGTAGTGAATCAGTTTCCAGCGTCGATGCCGTATCATGACCGCGCGGCACTCCTGCGGCGGTTGATCGAGCAGTTCGCGCGCGCCGCGGTCGGAATAGTCGATTTCGCTGACCGCGCAGTTGCGCCAGTCATCGGGCGCCCGGTGCGAACGCAGCAGCGGCATCAGCGAGTGTCCCTCGGTGCGCTCGTGGTTGATGATGCCGCCGGCGAATTCGACGAAGGTCGGCAGCAGGTCGATTGCTTCGACCAACTCGTTGCACACGCTGCCGCGCGTCCCGTCCGCGGTCGGGTTCGGGTTGACCACGATCAGCGGGATTTTCGCCGAAACGTCGTGCAACAGGTCCTTTTCGCCGAGCCAGTGATCACCGAGGTAATCACCGTGGTCGCTGGTAAACACGATCATCGTGTTGTCGAACAGCTGGCGCTCCTCGAGGTAGCTGAACAGACGGCCGAGGTGATCGTCGATCTGCTTGACCAGCCCCATGTAAACCGGTATCACCGTTTCGCGCACGTCGTCGCGCGCCCAGGACTCGCTGTATTCCTGCTGCATGAAGGCGCTGACGACCGGATGCGGATCGTCGCGTTCGGCATCCGCGCGCACCACCTGCTGAACATCCTCGGCCGAGTAAGCCTTGTGATAGGGCGAAGCTGCGATCAGCGGCCAGTGCGGCTTGACATAGGACAGGTGCAGGCACCAGGGATTGTCGCCGTCCTGCTGCTCGATAAAATCGATGGCGCGATCCGTGGTGAATGCGGTCTCGGAATGCTCCTCGGCGACGCGCGCCGGGAAGCGCGCGTTTCGCAGGCGCCAGCCCGAACGCAGGTTCCCGTCCTGGTCTACTCCGCAGTTGGCGAACTCCTGCCACGGATTTTTCGATTGGTAACCCTGGCGCAGCAGGTAACGCGTATAGCCCTGCTCGTCGGGCAGCAGCACGTCCGGGTACAGGCCCTCGTGCAGTTCGAAAGGCTCGAAGCCGCCGGCCGCCGCCGCGCGGGCATAATCCGACTCGGGATCGATGCCGAAGGCGCCGAGCACCTCCGGATCCTTGCGATTGTCGGCCTTGCCCACCAGCGCGCTGCGAAAACCGAGCGGGCGCAGGTAATCGCCGATCGTATACTCGTCGAGGCGAGTCGGATCCGAGTTAGCCATGACGCCGTGACTCGACATGTAGCGCCCGGTGTAGAAGCTCGCACGCGACGGTCCGCACAGCGGCGCCTGGCAGTAGGCGTTGGCGAAACGCACGCCGCGCTCGGCCAGCGAGTCAATGTTGGGGGTGTGCAGCTTGAGGTGCCCGTAGCACGACAGGTAGTCCGCGCGCAGCTGGTCGCACATGATGAACAGGATATTTCGCGCCATTGATTTAGCCCCTATGTACCTCTAATGCTAGCAGAGGTTTGGCGTTTGCGGGCGTTTAACCCCGGATGGGCGCGGATTGAACAGGTCGCGCCGGTAGTCTCGCACCAGGGTGGTTTCGATCACGAGCAGCAGCGGAGATAGCGGGATCGAAATACCGATCAAGTGACCGCCATGGTCACGCGACTGATCCAGTGGCGTGGCTTGATCGCGCAAATCCGCCGGGCATCGAACGCGTGGGGACCGTCACCGTGGGAAAACCGCGCGTTCACCTAGTCGATGACGAGGTCCCCGAGGTAGGAAAAGTTCAGCGGGTTGACGATCGGGGCGATGTTCACACCTTTGCGCGCGGCCCAGGCCAGGTTTTGCCAGTACAGCGGGATGAACGCGGCGTCCTGGTAAACCCTGGCTTCGATCGACCGCAGGATTTCAGCGCGTTTTTCCGGGTCGGTTTCCAGGTTCGCCATGTTGGTCATCGTATCGACGTCATCGCTCGAGTAGTTGCCCGAGTTGTATGCGCCGAGGCCGGTGCTCTGATCCGGAGTCATCGCTAAAAATTCATAGAAATTCGCGCTGTCCTCGGTATCCGAACGCCAGCCGATCATCATGATGTCGGCTGCCCGGTCGTCGAACTTCGGCCAGTACTCGACGTTCGCCATCGTCGTCAGCTCGACCTTGATATTGATTTTCTCCAGCATAGCCGCGATCTCCCGGGCGATTTCCGCGTCGTTGCCGTAACGATTGACCGGCGACATCATCGTGATGCGGAAGCCGTTCGCGTAGCCGGCTTCCCGCATCAGCCGTCGCGCGAGCGCGAGATCGTAACGCGGCTTGAGCTTCGCATTGTGGCCGAGATAGCCGGGCGGGCTGAATTGCCCTGCCGGCGTCGCGAAGCCACCCATGATCCTGCGCGCGATCCGGTCCTTGTCGATCGCATGCACGATCGCCATGCGCACGCGCTGCTCGCGGAACTCGGGGCGACGATTCTGATTCATTTGCAACATGACGATGCGCGTGCCGGGCAAGGTGACGAGCTCGACGTTACTCGCCGCGCGGATGCGGTCGAAATCGCCCGGCGGGACCGGTGCGATGAAATCGACATCCCCGGCGAGCAGGGCGGCGACACGCGCTTTTCCGTTCTCGATCGGCGTCACCACGATGCGGCTGACGTTGCCGGGCGAACCCTTGTCCCAGTAATCGGAGAAGCGCTCGAGCACGATGCGCACGCCCGGCTCGCGCGCCACCAGCCGGAACGGGCCGGTGCCCGACAGCTGGGTCGACGCGAAAGACGGGCCGTTCTTGACGATCGCGGCCTTGTCATCGCCGTTGGCGTCGGTGCCGGTGTAAAACTTGTGGTCGAGCGGGAATAAATAGGTCGCGGCGTGCAGCACCAGTGGGTACGGGATGCTCGTTACCAGGTCGATTGTAAAATCGTCGATTACGCGCAATTCGGTGAAATTCTCGAACACCGGCCTGTAGTCGTAGCTGCCCTTCAGCCGCTCGAAGGTGAACTTGAAATCCTCTGCCGTCATCGGGTTGCCGCTGTGGAAGCGGACGTTGCGCCGTAGAAAAAAGCGAACCGTCGTCGGATCGATGCGCTGCCATCGGGTCGCCAGTCGCGGTTCGAAGCGGAGATCCCTGTCCCAGCGCAACAGCGGGTCGAAGGAGAGATGCGCCAGTTGCAATACGCTGGCGGATAGTTGTTCGTGAATGTCGAGCGTGACCGGCTCGGCATCGTAGGCGACTCTGAGTTCGGTTGCCGAAGCCGGTGCCAACGAAAGCAGGCCAGCGAGCGCCAGGCAGGTCGTCGGTAGTAGCCGGGTTTTCATTCTGTTCAGGGCCTGTTTCATCTTCTGACGGTGCTAATCTGTCAATATGCGTGCGATCGGCGGCGGCGCTCGGCCGCCGTGGCCGCGATCGAACGGGGTATCGGGTTCAACTGCTCGAGGCGATGCTCGATACGCGAATACCCGTTCGACAAAAATTTCGCGACCCGCGCCCCTGAGTATGGGCCGATGACGCAGTTATGCAACTCGATCTCTCGATTAAAAGCGGCCGGGATTTCGACCCGGGGTATACCGATGGCAGGTCGGGACGGTATTATCCAGTCTCGATAGGAAACCGAATATGCGGCGCTCGATCAAGCTCCGCCGCCTAGTAAACAGCCACTTCTCCAAGCAACCAGTCGACCCGGTCGTCGCCTTCGAGCATCAGGCGCTTGCGCGTCAAATAGTTCAGTTCGGGAGTGGATTGCAGCAACTCGCGGTAGGCCTGCGCTTCGATTGAGATCAGTCCGCAGTCGGTGGTTGCGGTCAGCTGTACCGCGCGGTTGTCGGCATAGGGGCGCCAGCCGAACTCTTCGCCGTTGATGACCTTTTCCTCGCTGCCGTCGTCGTTGATCAGTGCGCCGAAGCCCTCGACAAAAACGTACAGGTGAGATTCGTCGAGCCACAGCGACTTGCCGCCCTCGACGACCTGCCACGCGGCGATGCGCGAGAGTTTATCGGTAACCGTCGACGATAAGTCGGCAAACTGCGGCAGCAGCTTGATCACCGGGCGCAGCAGCCAGCGGTTTTCGAGCATCGACTGCAGCCCGCTGTGTCGAATGAAGTTGCGGAAGGTTTCCTCGGCGAAGACGCAAACCGTGACCGGCGTCTTCGCAACCACGCTCGCGTTGCGCACGCCGGAGCCGGTCAGGATCGCCATTTCGCCGATCACGTCGCCGGCCTGCAGCATGGCGATTGCCTCCCGCTTGCCCTCGTCGACGCGCACGACCTCGCAGTAACCGGTCAGGATCAGGTAAACCGAGCCGTGGGTCGCGGCTTCCTGCACGATGATCACGTCCTCGGTGTTGTATCGGTAGATTTCCTGTTCGGCGAGCAGGTTACGCATCCATCGATTCGGGAAGCGCTGTCCGAGCCACATCGTCAGGTAGTGATTTATCTGCGAGGTGTAGATCGTGCTATCGCCTTCGAGCAGCGTGTAACGCTTGCCCGAACTGGCCAGTGAAAACGTGGTCTGCAGGGCCTCGGGCACCTCGTCGACGTGGACGAAGACGACGCGGTTAGCCTGGGACTCGAGTGCGTCGGTTGGGTCGCCATGAATATCGCCGCCGCCGCCATCCGCAATCAGCAGGTGGAAATTGTCGCGATACAGGCGCTCCAGGTTACCGACGGTCTCTTCGCGCACCACTCCGGCTTCGCCGAGTTCGCGTACCATCGACATGTTCTGGTTATCGCCGACCACGCAGACGTCGCGAAACTGGCCCTTGTGCACGGTGGAAAATACCGCGCCGATAGTCGGAATACTGTGCACGGTGTTGTGCACCTGGATGTTCAGACCGTAGTAATTGATCGTGTCGCCGGGGCGCACCCTGATCAGGTCGAAATGCTCCTTCACCACGTCGAGCTTCCAGCCGAGGCTGCAGGCGAGTTTTTCCATCGCCATATTGAAGATTTCCTCGGTGGTTATGACCTCGACGCGATGCGGCATTTCCATCAGCGGAAACATCGAACAGTGGTCGTCATGCAGGTGAGTCAGGAATACGGCCGAAACCTGGTTTTTCGAGATGCCGCGGGCGAACAGGTGCTGGTCGAGAAACGGGATCGAATCGATCAGCAGGTAGTCGCCGTTGTAGCACAGCGCGAGTCCGGTACAGGGTTCCTCGGTGGAAAAACCCGACGCACCGCCGAGCACCTCGATGCCCATCTTGGCCAGCCCGCCCGGCACATAGTCGATCGGTACCGGGTAAGGCGGCACGACCTCGGCGTTATCGTTCAGGTCGACGAGCACGTCGCCGCCCTGGTTCGAGACCAGGTACTGGTCCACGCCCTTGCGCTCGATCGCGAAATCACCGGCCACCGCGAGATTGTTTTCATACGGCACCGGATTCAAAAACTCCTCGATCTTGAGCGGTTGCCCGGCATCGTTTTTCAGCGACAGCGCCTCGGCCACCGCGAGCCATTCCTCTTTCAGGCCGGCCTCGGTATGCCAGGCGTCGAGCTCGGCACGGGTCGGTCCGAGCAGCGTGAAACGCAGCAGGCGCAGTGCGTGGGTAATCGCGTCGCGATCGCCGACCACGTTGACCTTGCGCTTTTCGGCATAGCCCTTGGAAAAGAACAGGAAAAAGTACAGCGGGAACTCGAGATTGTTCAGCAGCGAGCCGCTTTTTTCGCGCACGTCGGTCAACACCAGCGTATCGAAGCGCTTAACGCCCTCGCGCAGGATACCCTTGAGCACTTCAGGAGGCTGGCCGAACAGGATGACTTGCGAATCGTCGGTGACGATTCGACTGCCGGGCGCGGGAGTAAGTATGCGTGGTTCAGCCATTTTCTGAGTAATTATTGCTGAACATTAAAGTTTACCTTTCCGGTTTGAGGGGTGAAAGCGCAAAAAGTGTAAGATAGTTTGCATTTATCGCGCTAACGGCTGCTTGTTATCTAGTTTGTAGTCGATATTCGTAGAGTTTTTCATAAAAAGGCCGGGCCCGTCGCGCAATTTCGCGTTGGCGGGGGCCGAGATCGATCTTTTTCTCGCGGTAGGGTGCGAATCCGGTCGAATTCCAGACCGACTCGTACCAGTACTGCGCCCAGATCCCGTCACTGGCGCGCTCGCCCGGCGGCCAATGCAGCATCTGCGGGGTGAAGTCGATGCCCAGCCGCGCGCAAATTGCGTTCAGCATGCTCTCCGGGTCGAGCAGGAATTCGCGGCTGTCGATGACCAGCGGCACCTCGCCGGTCGTCGCGCGCACCTGGTCGAACAGCTCGGCCTGCTGTTGAAACCCGATGTCATCCAGGGTCAGGTCGTCGCGCACCGCGGAGTAGGACGCGACCACCGGCTCGGGTTCGCGAATCAGAAAACAGTTGGTCAATTTGGCGAGCCATTGACGCTCGAGTTCGGGCAGCAGGTGCAGCGTCATATGCTTCTGGTAAAAGATGGGTTTGCCGCCGGGGATTGCGCCGGTGCATCGCTCGATAATCGCGGCCGGGTCGCTGCCCTGCGCGGCGATAATCTCGTCGGCGCCGGGGTGCCGGATACCGGTCCGGGCGAGGTAATAGCCGTACAGCGGTTCGTCCCAGACCACGCAGTCGTCGCGATTTTCCCAGGCGCGCATCAGCGCGGTCGAAATATTGCGCGGCCCCGACCACATCGCGATGCGCAGCGGCGTCACGCGCATTCACGCTCGAGTAATTGCAGGTAAAGCTGCTGCAGACGCTCGACCATCGGGCCACGCTTGCCGTCGCCGATGACGCGGCCGTCGATCTCGCGCACCGGCGCGAGCCCGGCAAAGGTGCCGGTGACGAAGGCTTCGTCGGCGCCGTAGACGTCGGTCAGGCTGAAGTTTTTCTCGCGCAGCGGTATGTCGTTTTCGGCGCACAGGCTAATAACGTTTCCGCGGGTAATGCCGCCCAGGCAGTAGTCTCCGCTCGAAGTCCACACCTCGCCCCGGCGGACGATGAAGAAATGGGTCGAGTTACAGGTCGCGACGAAGCCATGCGGATCGAGCATCAGCGCCTCGTCGGCGCCGGCCTTGGCCGCCTGGATGCACGCGCTGATGCAGTTCAGCTTGGAATGGCTATTCAGTTTCGGATCCTGCACGTCGGGGTAGCCCCGGCGCACGTGCACGGTGAACAGGCGGATGCCCTGGCTGGCGGTTTCCGGCAGGGCTTGCTTGTACTCGGGAATGATTACGATGGTCGGCGGCGTAACCGTTATGCGCGGGTCCTGGTAGGGCGTGGCCTTGATTCCCCGCGTGACCATCAGGCGGATATGCACGCCGTCCTGCATCGAGTTTGCATCGAGCACCGCGTAGAGGCGTTTTTCCAGCTCCCCGGGCGAGACCTCCATCTCCATGTCGAGCGCCTTCGCGCCCTCGTAGAGCCGGTCCAGATGCTGTTGCAGAAACGCGATCTTGCCGCGGTGAACGCGCAGCCCTTCCCAGACGCCGTCGCCGAGCACGAAGCCGCTGTCGAATACCGATACCTTCGCCTCGGCGCGCGCAAAATGCTCGCCGTTGATGTCGATCAGGATATTCGCGTTGCGCGGATCATCCCGGTACTCGTGGGTGCCCTTACTCATCGATGCTACCTATGTCGAATGTTTCGCCGAGGCTGGTAACGCTCAGGTAGCGCTCCCCATCGCGCTCGGTTTCCGCGGCGTAGTTGATCAGGTCATAGAATGCGCTGCGGCTAATCAGCGCATCGAGGTCGTCGCGCACGTGGATATAGGGCCGCGGTTCTCGGCTGTCGGGATCGATATCAACGCGCAGCGGGTGCGCCGCATCGAGCGGGATACGCTCGCCGATATTGGTCGTGAATACGACAGCCTGTTGCCCGTCTTCGACGATGCGCTCGACCAGGGTGGCGACGAACGGTGCGTCATCAACCTTGATGTGCAGTTTTTCCGCCGGTGTCAGCAGAAAAAAATCGTCGTCTTCGCGATACAGCACGCCGGCAAACAGGCGCACCAGCGCGTCACGCTGAAACACCCGGCCTTCGTGATACCAGCTGCCGTCGGCGGCGATGCGGATATCGATTTCGCCCTCTCTTGCCGGGCGCCACTGGCGACGCGCAGCGCTCTGCGCCGCGGCGGCTTCGATATCGCGTTGAATCTGTTCGAGTTCGGACATGTGCCGGCGCCTGGGTTACCAGCCCCGATGGTATGCGCTGTCAGCGTCAATGTCATCCCGCCGCAAAACAATCTGAAACCGCCGCGGGCGGAACTACCGAAATCGAGTCAGATAATTTATACTGCTGCGCGTTACCTTGAGGGAGGCCAACCGGTATGAAGAGAAGGGGTTTCGTCAAGCTTTGCGCGACCACGGTAGCCGGGGTCGCCGCGAGTCCCGAACTGCTGGCCGAGCGCAGCGAGGAGTACCATCGTTACGCGCGCGTCGCGCTGGTCGATCCCGATTCGCAAAAACCGTTTCGCGCCTCCGCGCTCGAGGTAGGCGAGACTTACCTGTTCCACTATCCTTTCGTCTCGACGCCGTGCTTCCTGATGGATCTCGGCAAGCCCATTACCACCAGAAAAGACCTGAAAACCGAGGACGGTACGCGTTATCGCTGGCGCGGCGGCAGCGGACCGCGCAAGTCGGTGGTCGCTTTTTCGGCGATCTGCGCGCATCGCATGACGCACCCGGCGCCGTCGGTCAGCTTTATCAATTATCGCCACGGTGATGCGCGCTTCAGGAACAATAACGAGGAGATCGAGCAACGCGCCGGCGTGATCTATTGCTGCTCTGAAAAAAGCGTTTACGACCCGGCCAACGGCTGCCAGGTTCTTGGCGGCCCGGCGCCGCAGCCGCTCGCCGCGATCGAACTCGAATACGATGCCGGCGAAGACGCTTATTACGCCACGGGAACGCTCGGTGGTGAAATGTTCGACAAGTATTTCACCAGCTTTCGCGACCGCCTGATGCTGCAATACGCGCGTACCGACATCGATGCGCCGGTGCAGCACGGCAGTTACCTGATGCCGATCGGTGATTACTGCAAGAATCTGATCGACTGCCAGGCCTGAGCGGACGGACCGCTCATCCGGAGCGCCGAGCCGGGCCCGTCTTCAATTCGAAACCCGGGATTGGTTCTTGTCCGCCTGTGATAGTATGAGAACGGTTCCAGTCAAGGGCTAACCAGGGCAGTGAATCGGCTAACCGGCAAACTCGCCGTAATCCTGCACGCGGACGTCGTCGAATCAACTCGGCTGGTGCAGCAGGACGAGCATCTGGCGCATTCGCGCATTCGCGACGCTTTCAAACGATTCGGCGATACCATCACCGCTTACGACGGTCGCGTGCGCGAGCTACGCGGCGACGCCTTGCTCGCCGAGTTCGAACGCGCCTCCGACGCGGTTTGTGCCGCGCTGGCTTTCCAGGCCGTGCAGGACGAGCACAACTCCACACTCGACAAAGATATCCGTCCGCAATTGCGCGTTGGTATCGCGCTCGGAGAAGTAATTCTCGCCGACGATACGATCACCGGCAGCGGCGTCGTGCTGGCGCAGCGCCTGGAGCAGCTTGCCGAGGCGGGTGGTGTTTGCATTACCCCGGCAATTCGCGAAGCGCTGCCGCAACGCCTGCCGTTCGAGCTGGAGAGCCAGGGCGAGCAGGCGCTCAAGGGATTCGACGAACCCATCGGCGTCTACCGGGTACGGCTGCGTGCCGGTGAGCAGTTACCAACCGCGGATTTTTCTCCCGCGGCAAAACTGCAGGGACAGGCGAGGCGGATGCGATACGTGGTTGTCGGCGTGCTGTTGTTCGGCGCAGTCCTAGTTGCGGTGCTGCTGGGGATGCGGGACCCGGCCCCACCGGCAGGCCTCGAAACGGTCGAGGCCACGACCGCGGGCAGCGAGCGACCGTCGATCGCGGTCCTGCCGTTCGACAACCTGAGCGGCGATCCGCAGCAGGACTACTTCGCCGATGGCATCAGCGAAGACCTGACCACGGACCTGTCGCGCATCTCGGGGCTGTTCGTGGTGTCGCGCAACTCGAGTTTTGCCTACAAGGGCCGGTCGGTCGACGTGCGCACCGTCGCGCAAGAGCTTGGCGTGCGTTACCTGCTCGAGGGCAGCGTGCGTCGCGCGGGGGACCAGGTGCGCATCAATGCGCAGCTGGTCGACGGGGTAAACGGAGGCCACGTCTGGGCCGAGCGCTTCGACGGCAACCTGGCCGACGTGTTCGCCTTGCAGGACGAGGTCAATCGCAGGATCGTCGCCGCGCTCGAGGTCAGCCTGACCGACGCCGAGGAGAACCGCTTCGACCGTGTCGAAACGACGAAGCCCGAGGCCTACGACGCGCTGTTGCGCGGCATCGAACTCTACAACACCTTTACCGCCGAATCCGTCGCCGAATCCCGCAAGTTTTTCGCCCAGGCGGCCGCGATCGATCCGGATTACGCGCGCGCTTACGCCAACATCGCGCTGACGCATGCGACCGAGGTCAATTTTTTCTGGTCGAAGAACCGCGAAGAGTCGATCCGACTGGGCCTGGAATACGCCGCGCGGGCGCTCGAGCTCGACGACAGCATCCCGCAGATCTACCTGACGCGCAGCATTCTGTACCTGTCGCAGCGCCAGCACCAGACCGCTTTCGAGGCGGCGCAGCGCACGATCGAGGTCCATCCGAATTATGCCGACGGTTTCGCCACGCTCGCCTTCATCTCGAGTTACTCGGGCAGGTTCGAAGCGGGCCTCGAGGCGATCGACCGGGCAATGCGAATCAATCCGCAGGGAACCGGGGTTTACCTGTCGGTCAAGGGTCGCATCCTGTACCTGATGAAGCGTTACGAGGAAGCCGTGCCGTTACTCGAGGATAGCGCCGAACGCAACCCGGCTTTCGATCGAACCCACCTGACGCTGGCCGCGCTCTATGCGCAACTGGGGCGGTTCGAGGATGCCGCCTGGTCGGTCGCCGAGGCGCTTGCGATCAACCCCGAAATTACGCTGCACAAGGAACACCGGGAAAGCATTTACCTGCGCGACGGGGACCTCGAGCACTATGTCGAGGGGTTGCGTCTCGCCGGCGTGCCGGAATAGGCCGGGGATTGTCTCCCCGCCGACTAATGCCCGGGGACACAATACTTATTTCCGATACGAAATAAGCATGGCGTGCAACAATTTAATCAATTTATTGAGGGAAGGTTTCCCGCAAAGGCGCAAAGGACGCAAAGGGAATGAGATGGTTTGTCCGGCATATTACCTTCGTGTCCTCAGGCGAGTTTGAGGTGATGACTATAGTCGGGTTGATCAGCCGCCGGTGACGGGCGGAAAGAACGCGATTTCGTCTTGGTCGGCGATGCTGGCGTCGATATCGCTCATTTCCTGGTTGATTGCTACCAGCACCGGCGTGTCGCCGGACAGCGCGGTTTTGAACGGATCGCCGCGGGCGCTGAGCAGCGCCAACAGGTCGGCCGCGGTGCGACATTCCACGGGCAGCTCGACGCTTTCGGCGCGGGTGCCGACTTCCTCGGCGAGGCGGGCAAAGTAACGGATTTCAGCCATGACGATTACAGCGACCAGTCGAAAAACTGTATTTTAACCTCGTCGCCGGGTTCGACGCCGGTATTTTTATCGTCGAGTACGATGAAACAGTTGGCGCGGCTCATCGAGGTCAGTATTCCCGAACCCTGCTTGCCGGTCTTGCCGA
>JBFGQE010000018.1:0-19919 GCA_041564355.1 Gammaproteobacteria bacterium
CGTTCGACATGACCGAAAAGGTATTCTGCACGAACAGGTCGAAGATCCGGTTATCGAAGATGCTCTGCATCCGTTCGGCGTCGTAATAGGCGTAGTAGCCGAAGCCGAGCCCCATTGCGATCAGGGTAAATGCGATCGGGAAGCCGAGCATGACCATGAAGATGAACATGCCCAGCATGAATACTGCGATGACGGGATCAGACATGGCGTTCTTGCTCCAGCTTGCGCAGGTCTTCCTGCTCGTTCATTAGCATGGTTTCGGTTTCCTGCACGTCGTGCAGCCGCGCCGGCCACGCGCCGGTGCGGATGCAGATAACACAGCGCACCGACTCGGCGATACCCTGCAGCATGACCAGGGTGCCCGAAATCGGGATCAGGGTCTTGAAAAAGTAGATCTGGATTCGCGACGGGCTGCTCCAGCTGACTTCCTTGTAGAACCACGAGTCCGCGGCGAATCCGTAGCCGTAATACATCAGCGCCGCGGCGCCCGGCATCAGGAACAGGATGTACAGCGTGAGGTCGATCTTGGCCTGGGTTTTGATGCTGAGCAGACGGTAGACCACGTCGCCGCGCACGTGCGCATCCTGCGACAGCGCGTAGGCGCCGGCCATCATGAACAGCGCGCCATACATCTGCACGCTCATGTCGAAAGCCCAGACCGTCGGTGAATTGAGTACGTAGCGCATGAACACTTCGTAACAGGTGGAAAAGGTCAGAATTACGATACACCACGCGAAAGCCTTGCCCGTCCAGGCGCTGAGGCTATCGATGAAGTGAAGAATGCGAGTCAACATGGCTGATCACCAGACACCAGGTAGCGGAAGACGAAGTTCAGACAAGAAATAGCCAGGGCGGTATCGAAAATACCGCCCTGCCATTGTTTCCTGTCACGGGTTACAGCTTGCCGAAGTAGTGCTCGTAGGCGCCCTGGTAGTCCGGCGCGTTATTCAGCGCGTAAGCGCCATGGCGCTGGGCCCAGGCTTTCTGCGACTCGACGACCTTCTTGAAGAACGGATCCGACTTGTTGAACTTCTCGATGATCACGTCCCAGGCCTTGAGCTGATCCTTCATGACGCTGGCCGGCGTGCGGTAAACGTTGACGCCGTGCTTTTCCTTCAGCACGACCAGGTCCTGCGAATAACGCTCCATCGCCTTCCAGGCCATGTCCTGCGACGCGGCTTCGGAGGCGTATTCGAGGATCGCCTGGTGTTCCTTGGCGAGGCGGTCGAAGCGACGCTTGTTGAAGATGATCTCGAAGCACTCCTGCGACTGGTGGAAGCTCGCCAGATGGTAGTGCTTGGATACGTCCTGCATGCCGAAGTCCTTGTCCGAGGTCGGGTTGTTGAACTCGGCGGCGTCGATCAGGCCGCTCTTCATCGCCGGCTGGATTTCACCGCCCGGCAACTGTACTACCGACATACCCATTTCCTGCAGTACGTCCGCGGCGAGGCCAACCGTGCGGTATTTCAGGCCTTTCATCTGGTCGCTACCCTTGATGCGTTCCTTGAACCAGCCCAGCGGTTGTGCCGGCATCGGGCCGGAGAAGAATCCGACCAGGTCCAGGCGCAGCTTTTCGTGCATCAGTTCGTAGTACAGCTCTTTGCCGCCGCCGTAGGCGATCCAGCCCATCAGCTCGTTCGCCGACCAGCCGAAACAGGGGCCGGTGCCGAACAGCGACGCCACCGGGCTCTTGGAGTACCAGTAAGCGGTGACGAGGTGCGCGCCGTCGAGCACGCCCTTGTGTACGGCGGTTTGCATCTCGGCGGTCTTGACTACCGCGCCGACGCCGAGCAGGTCGATTTTCAGCGAACCGCCGGACATTTCATTCACCCGGCGGACGTAGTCCTGGGCAAATTCGAGAAAGATGCCGCCGCCCCAGGCAGCCTGTACTTTGAGTACGACGGGGCTTTGTCCCACGGAAATATTCGGAAACGATGCGGCAGCGGCTCCACCCGCGATCGCAGCGGCACCGGTGGTCAAAAACTTCCGGCGTGATGTCTTGGTTTCGGTCATAACTGCTTTCCTCAATTTTTGGTTTTGAAATGGTGCGGCGATTTTTTCTGATGCTTTGCGTCTGAAACAAGGCAATGGAGGCCTGTTTCCGCTGCGCCGGTACCTGTTTTTATAGCCATGCGGATGGCTGGGCAACCGATTAAACCACATTTGGCGGTATACTGTATACCAGATATTAACTCACTGGATAAGTCAGCGCCGGGGTTGCCAAGTCACGCCTGGTTTGCGCTTCGATTATATGGCGACCGATCCCGGATGCACAGTAATTTTAATTTATCGATGGCCCGCGTCGAGAGGAAACGATTCAGGCCACGCGGTCGCCGGGTTCGTCGCCGTTGAATATCGCGACCAGGTTAGAGATCGCGCGCTCGCCCATGGCGAGGCGCGTCTCGCGGGTAGCGCTGCCGATATGCGGTAGCAGGAACAGGTTATCCAGTTCGCGGTAAGCGGGATGAATCGCGTCGGGCTCACCGTTGTAAACATCGAGCCCGGCGGCGGCGATAACACCGGTCTTTAACGCGTCAACCAGCGCGTCGTCGTCGATCACGCCGCCGCGCGATGTATTCACGAGTATCGCGTCACGATGCATCAGCGCGATACGCTCGCGGTTGATCAGCCCCCGGGTCGCGTCCGATGCCGGGCAGTGGATCGAGAGCACGTCGCTGGCGCCGAGCAGGCTCTCGACGCTATCGTGGTAGATCGCGCCCTCCGCCTGCGCCGAGTCCAGCGGCCGCCGATTGTGGTAATGGATTTCCATGTCGAAGCCGCGCGCGCGCCGCGCTACGACCTGGCCGACCCGGCCAAGACCGAGTATGCCGAGGCGTTTGCCGGTAACCTGGCGGCCGACCATGAAGGCCGGGCTCCAGTCTTTCCATTGCCGGTTACGCACCAGGCGCTCGCCCTCGCTGGCGCGGCGTGCGGCGCCGAGCATCAGCAGGATCGCGATCTCGGCGGTGGCGTCGGACAGCACGTCGGGCGTATTGGTGACGATGACGCCCTTTTGCCTGGCGGCCTCGAGGTCGACGTGATCGACGCCGACCGAATAGTTTGCGATCGCTTTGACCCGTTCCGGCAAGCGGGCGATCATTTCCGCGCCGAATTTTTCCGTATGGCAGGGCAGTATCGCGTCCGCGTTTTCGGCGAGGCGCAGGATTTCTTCGGGGGTGTAAAGGCGATCGTCGGGGTTCAGAAGCGGGGTGAAATGTTGGGCAAGCTTTTCCTCGACCGCATCGGGTAGCTTGCGGGTAACCAGCACGACCGGTTTATCTTGCATCGGGATTTCCTCGAATCGTCGGCGTGACCGGGCCGGTCACGGCGGAGTTGAATTATTCGCAGCGGTGCAGTTTAAGACCTGCGGGGAGCCAGTTCAAATAATCGGGTCGAATCGAGGAGAGCGGTGCCCCGGCCTGGCGTCCCATTGCGCCCGGATTAATGAGTCGGGATTGCTAGGCTTGCCCGGCCTGGTTCATTTCCCGGTACAGGCGCAGCGCCATGCGACCGGTTACCAGCGCCGCCAGGATCAGCAGCGACCAGAGCAGCCATTTTTGCCAGGGCAGGGCGGGTTGCGCGGCGAGTCGTCCGGGTCCGCCGGCGGTTTCGATATCGCCCAGCACAACCAGGGCACCGCGCTCCAGTGCATCGTTGACGCTGCCGTCGAGCAGGCCGCGCAAGTCGGTCTGGCCGGGCTCGATCTCGTAATTGCCCCAGGCGAGCCGGTAAGGTCCGTTGCCATCGCCGAGAAAAATGACCTCGTACTGCGGGTAGATCAACTCGACCCGCGGCGGCGCATCGAGCCCGACTTCGCTGCTGAACCAGATCTGCTCGAGATCTCGTCGACCGAGTTTGATCGGCTTGCTGGGTTTTATATCTGCATCGCCGATATTGTGCTGGCGAAACCCGCTGTGGATGCGGCGTCTTTCATCCATATCGCCCCAGGTTGCGTAGAGGTCGCCTCTGATCACGCTATGTTCGTCGCCCGGGATGATCCGCAGCGCCTCGGGCCTCAACCGCGAGGGAAGTTCAAAACGGTAATAAACCCGGTTGTCTTCGACGACGCGCTCGGGCGTTATCGGGTAGTCGAGTTTTGGCGGTACCTCGTATTCCCGGTAATGTCCGTTAACCGCCTGCAGTTCGAATGACTCGACGGTATTGACCGGCGTCAGGCGCAAGTATTTCTGTTTGCGCGGGATGCCGCTGATACTGCGCCAGCCGATATCGCTGGTATCGAGATTGGTCAGACTCTTGCTTCGCTGGATAACGCGCAGACTATCGAGTTCATTACCACTCTCGACACGCAGTTCCAGCCATTGGCTGGCCGGTTGGTGGGTCCATTCGAGTTCGATGCGATCGAACTGCGGACTGTCGTCCTCGGGCCTCAGTTCGACCAGGTAGGCGTTGCGTCGCGTCTGAATTGGCACGGTCTCGATAGTCTGCAGCTCGGAAATCGATCCGTTTTGCTGGTTTTGTTTACGCCGGGTCACCGTCCTCGAGTGCTCGCGTTCGAAACGGCTGAATTCGTGGAACGGCAGCCGCATGACATACTCTCGACTGGTTCGCGGTGTCGCTGCGGTGGCGTGCGGCAGCATTTTACCGTTTGCATTGAAGACGCTGATATCGGCAAGATCCGCTCGGGTCAGCTGTAACATGACCTCGACCGGCAGGATGACGCGTTGCAAAGCCTGATCGGCTTCTCCGAGTTGCGCCTGGTAGGCAAAGGACTGGATGGTGGCAGCCGCGCATGGCGGGCTGATCACCAGTGCCAGGATCGAGGCGAAAAGCGATTTACGCATGCGTGGGTCCCCCGGCCTCGGTGGCAACGGGCTCGGCCTTGTTCGGAATCGGTGAAAAGTAACCGGTTGCGATCAGCAGTCCGCCAACCACGAGAAAAGACACGATACGCTCCACCGTGCCGCTCGCGCCAAGATCGACGAAAAACATTTTGACCAGGACCACGCCGACCAGTCCGGCGGCGGCGATCCACAGCGTGCGCAGCGACCTGCGCGACGCGAACAGCATCGCGCCCATGCCGATGACGGTCCACAGGATCGAGATCGCGGTTTGCACGCGCGTGTCCTGCAGCAGCATGGACAGGTCGAAGCGTACATCCAGGTAATGGTGCATGCTGCGCATCAATACCGCGGTCAGCCAGATGAAGATCAGCGCGGCAAGCAGGATCAGGATATGTTCCCGCTGCAGCGTCAGTGACGGTGGCAACAGTCTCAGGCTGCCCAGCACGAGCATGAAGAACGCGATATGCGCCAGATCGAGCGGGTTGAGGAACGGGATATACGGCAGCGGAGACGCGGCGCCGCTATTGGCGATGTTGACCAGCAGGCTCCACAGCAACAGCAGGACAGAGGCGGTGCCGATGATGCCGAGCTGCAGCTCGCTGCCGAGACGCTTTATCGCCGGCAGGCGTCCCTGTTGCGCCAGCGAGATCGTGATCAGCAAGCCGAGCGCCAGCAGCGCGATAAAGCCTTCACCGAGGCTGCTGACATGACGGTCGATGCGCCACAGGAGTTCATGCGAAAGCAGCAGTGCGAGGAAAACGACGAAGCCCGTGTGCTGGGCGACGTTGACCCATTTCGGCCATGCGACGCTCTCCAGTTTTTCGATGATCCAGTAGTTCAGCACGATTGCCGAAACCCAGAAATAAAAGTCGGGGGAGAACAGAACGTGGCCGTGATCGACCAGCGAACCGAGGGCGATCACGCTCAGCACCGGCAACAGCAGCGCGGCGTTGATCGACGCCGGCATCCAGTCCCATTGCCGCAGGCGATCCAGGTAAACCAGCAGCGCGGCGGTGGCGCCGAACAGCAATAGCAGGGCCATGATCTGATGCTCGACGTAGGCGTCGATTTGCGTTATCACGCTCGCCAGCCACCAGCCCATGCCCCAGACGTAAAACGGAACGTGCAGCAGGCGCAATTTGAAATCACGCGCCTGCAGGTAAAGCATGCGGGACGAAACCAGGGCACCCAGCGCGATGAAGCTGCCGCCCATGAACGAGGGATTGATCCACGCGCTGCTGCCGATGTCGTCGAAATTACGCAGCAGGAACAGTACCGCCGCGCCGACCTGCAGCAGGATCGCGAAACACTGGGCGTAAAATCGTTGCTGCCGAATCGAAACCCACAGAATCCCGGCCGCCTCGAGCGCCCAGGCGGCGCTGCTCCAGTGTCCGTCGAGGGCATACGGGATCGCGATGGTTGCGAAGACCACGCCGATCGCGAGCAGCGCCTCCGCCAGCAGGCGAAATTCAGCGCCGATATTCCGCCAGCAGTACCGCGCCAGCGCGATGTAGTAAAGTCCCATCGTGGCCGACGCGCCGGCGATGCCGTAATCGAGGTGACGCAGCATCGCCATGAACAGGCCCGACACGATGACCGGGGTGCCGAATACCAGCGTACCGTCAACCAGCCCGGTCAGGCGCTCGGGCTGGCGCAGTGCGTAAAGCACGCCGATCAGGCTGTACATCAGGAAGAACACCAGCAGGAAAGCGCCCGCCGGTAACATGTCCTCGACCTGGTAATCGAGCGCCACCCAGAGGATGAACACGCCGAAGGTGAAGGCGAAGCCGAGCAGGTTCAATAACCGCCAGGCGCGGAACCAGGCCACCGCGAGCACCGCGGCGTTCAGCACCGTGTAATAGCTGAACAGCCCGATGTAGTTGCCGCTGCCGGTCGAGGCGAGGAACGGGGCGAGAAAACCGCCGACCAGGGCGAATACCGCGAGCGCCCTCGAATCCTGCAACAGCGCGAGCGCGACCGTAAATGCGCAAAAGAATACCAGCAGCGCAAACGTCAGCAGCGGCGGCAACAGGTGCGCCAGCTTGAACGCGGTGAAAATCGTGATGTAGATGACGCCGATGCCGCCTCCCTGCAGCAGCAAGCCGTAAACCGGCTTGCGCAAACGCAGGCGCCAGCCGAAGATCAGCAAACCCAGGCCGCCGGCCGCGGCGCCCATGAAGCGAAATTCGATCGGGATGCGCGAGTTCTCGGCCGCGTACTTGAGCAGAAACGCGACTCCGAAAAACAGGATCAGGATGCCGACGCGGACGAATATATTGCCGTCGGTAAAATACGACTTCACCGCGTCGCCGATGCGACGCAGCAGGATCTCGACCTGATCGACCGGGTTGGCCATGCGAGCGGGAGAGTCCAGCTTAACCGCGTCGGGCTCCGCGGCGATACTTGCCGCGGCGGCAGGCTGCACGGCGGCGCCGCGGTCGACACCGATCGGTTCTGCTTCGACGCCGGCCTGCGGCAACGCGGTATCGCGTTCGTCGACAACGCTTGCCGGCTCGTCGGCTGCGAGGGTTACGCTTTCGGCTGGCGCCTCGTCGCCGGAAACGACCGGGGCCCCGGATTCCGCCGGCGCGGCAGCCGGGCGAGCCTCGAGCTCGCCCACGCGGGCACGCAGCTTATCGAGTTGCGCCTGTAGCTCGCCGATCTTGCCGCGGGTCGAAAAGACCAGCACGATCAGCACCACCGGCAGGCCGACCGCGACGAGCACCAACAAGCTAATAATGATGATCAACTCATCCATATAAACATCTGATTATAGTAGGCTTACCCGTCTTTATTGCGCAGTCTTCACCAGCGTGTTGGCGGGATTTCGATTTTCGCATGCGCTTCTTTCCGCTTGCTTCGGACCGGAGGACGTCGACCAGAGCTTAGTCGCTACCTTGCATATGACAATACCTTTCGACGATGTAGCGTCGATTGATACCCCGGGGCGCAATGGACGCTTCCCGGCTTCCGTCTATCAATGATCAGGAGCGACAGGTAGAATACCGCGTCGACTCCGCGGAACTGCGCTCGCCAACGCTGGAATCCTAATCGTGCAAAAGTCATATCCCAAGTGGATCGAGTTTCTCTACGGGCCTTATTTCAAGGTCATCGGATTCTTTTATCGCAACTACACCGCGAACCGGGCGCGCATGGAAAAATTCAAAACCCAGGAAAAGGTCGCCGCACTGTTGAAACTGCTCACGGTAGCGGTGCTGGTGGGCTGGATCCTGACCTGGTTTTTCGCTTCCGACGAGAGTCGCAATCGGCTCACCGACGAGGTCAAGCAGAGTATCGGCGAGTTCGCGCCGAAGTCGAAAGAGTAGTCTTCCCGGCATTGTGCCGTGACAGAGCATGGGGTAAGTTTCCTCGCTATATCGAGAAAACCTTGGACGATGACGGAGCAGCAGATTTTCAGGGGTTACGAACTGGATCCGCGCGGCGACAGCGACGAGTTGCTGGTCAGGACCGCGCGCGGAAGCGCCTGTGGCGAGTTGCTGCGCCGCTACTGGCAGCCGGTCGCGCTGACCCGCGAGCTCGACGATCGCCCGCGATTGATCCGCGTGCTCGGCGAAGACCTCGTCCTGTTTCGCGATGGCTCGGAGCGTTTCGGACTGGTGCATCGCCAGTGCCCGCATCGACGCGCGTCGATGGAGTTCGGCGTTTGCGAGGCGAAAGGCATTCGCTGTTGTTATCATGGCTGGCTGTTCGATATCGACGGCAGCATCCTGGAGGTCCCGGGACAGCCTGAAAGCGTCGCCGATCTGGTCAGGCGGCAGACCGCGCTCGGCGCCTACCCGGTACGCGAGTACCGCGGCCTGGTTTTCGCTTACCTCGGTCCGCCCGGGGAATTGCCGGAGTTCCCGGTATACGACACGCTCGAGATCGAAGGGCAGACGCTGGTGCCTTATCGTGCCGACTATCGCTGCAACTGGTTGCAGGTGCAGGACGCGATTCTCGATCCGATTCATACCAGCTTCCTGCATTCACGCATGAGCCGTGCGCAATTTTCCGAAGGCATGGGCGAGATCGGCGAGCTGCTGTTTTACCAGCGGGAAATGAGTTTTCTCGGCGCCAACGTGCGTCGTGTCGGCGAGCATGTCTGGGTGCGCGTCAACGAGCTGGTATTGCCGAACTATACGCAGGCCGGTGCCGCGTTTTCCGCCGACGGCACGAAACCGATCTACTACGGGCGCACCGCGTTCGCGCGCTGGGTCGTACCGGTCGACGACGAAAATACGACCGCTTTCGCCTGGGCCGTGTTTGGCAATCGCGCCGATCCCGACGAATACAATACGCCCGAGGGCCCCGAGTTGATCGAGCAGGGCGAATTGATGGAGCGCAGCTACGAACAGCGCCAGCGTTTTCCGGGCGACGCCGAGGCGGTCGAGGGGATGGGCCGCATTGCCGACCAGAAAATGGAACACCTCGTGCCCAGCGACAAGGGCATCATTCAGTACCGCAGGAGATTGCGCAAGCTGTGCCGCGATCTCGAGGCCGGCACGCGACCGCCGCGGGTCGACGAATTCTGGCCCAACCCGGTGCCGACCTACGGCGGAGACACGGTGCTGCATGCGCCATCGAATCCCGCGGACGATGCGCGCCGGTTGACCGAGATCGGAGAACAGGTCATGCAAATCCAGTTCGATGCCGAGCATCTGTCGGGGAGCGAGCGCGACCGGGCAATCATCGACGCGCTCAGGACATACGAGGCGGGCCTGGTCTTATGACGATCAAGGTGCATGTAAAAAACAATCATGCCGGGCCGGATACCTTTCCGTCGACGCCGGAAAGCGAGCCGGTGTTCACGATCACTCGCGAAAAATTCAACCAGGGCCTGGATCAGTTCCCCGATCTCGCGCAAAGCCTCGAGGTTTTCGTCGACTGGGATACCGAACACTGGGTCGACTCGATGCGCGACACCGAGGTTCTGCTGACCTGGGACCTGCCGACCGCCGACCTGGCCGAGATCGCGCCGAAACTGAAGTGGATCCATTGCATCGGCGCCGGCGTCGAGCACCTGTGCCCGATGGACTGGGTGCCGGACGGCGTGACCATCACCAACAACAAGGGTGCGCACGCGGACAAGGCGGGCGAATACGCGCTGATGGCGGTGTTGATGTTGCATAACAAAATGCCGGCGATCATGACCAACCAGCGCAATGCCGAGTGGAACTCGCTGTTCTCGACGCCGATCGAGGGCAAGACCGTCGGCCTGATCGGTGTCGGCAGCATCGGCGGGGGCGCGGCGCGGCAATTGTCGAAACTGCCGCTGCATATCATCGGCGTTTCGCGCCACGGCAAGCCGCACCCGCAGGTGCAGGAAATGGTTGCGATGGATCGGCTCGACGCGGTGCTGCCGCGCATGGATTACGTTTTCGTCTCGCTGCCGGCGACGCCGGAGACGGTGGGCCTGTTCGACGCTCGGCGACTGCAATCCTTGAAACCCGGCGCCGGCGTGATCAACGTCGGGCGAGGCTCGACCTTCGACTACGAAGCGCTCGCCAACCTGATCGCGAGCGGGCATTTGTCCGGCGCGGTCATCGACGTGTTCGACGAAGAACCGCTGCCGCCCGACTCGCCCCTGTGGTCGACGCCGAACTTCGTCGTGACGCCGCACGTCTCGGCCGACGACGGTGATCATTACGTGCCGATCACGCTGCAGCTATTTTTCAACAACCTGCGCCGCTATGTTGCCGGCAAGACCCTGCATAACGTGGTGCGCCCGGAACTGGGATACTGACATGCGCAGCATCGACGAACTCATCGCGTGGTTGAAATCGTTCGACCAGCGTATCGAACTGGAAGCCCTGCAGGCCCGCCTGCAGGATGAATCGATATCGGCCACGACCTTGCGGGACTTTATTCACTTTTCGGACGAACGCTACCGTCGCAACCTGCTGGCGAACGGCCCGCAGTTTTATGCACTGGTCATGTGCTGGCGACCGGGCCAGGCAAGCCCGATCCACGATCACCGGGGTGCTTCCTGCGCGGTGCGCGTGATCGAAGGTGTCGCGACCGAGACCAGCTTCCATCGTGAAAACGGGCGCCTGGTCGAGGCCGGCGTAACCACGATGCGGGCCGGCGAGGTATGCGGCTCCTTCGATGACGACATCCACGAGATTCGCAACAACGAGAACTCGAACCTGGTCACGCTGCACGTCTATTCGCCCTACCTGGATAATATCAACCTGTATGACCGTGACAGCGGCGAGATCACCGTATTTTCCGATCCGCTGGTCAAGAGCCTGAGCGCCTGAAATGAGACCACCGGCACTGTCCGGTTGCGTTGCCTGTACTATACAATCCGGCTAGAACGATTGGTTTTATTTGGGGTCCCGAGGATGAAACGACACGGCATTTTGATTGCAGCGATGGCTTTGTTCGTCAGCCCGGCGATGGCGCTGAAAAAAAGCGAGGTCAGGGCGATCGTCGAGACCGCGTATCCGGGCGCCAAAATTACCGAAATCGAAAAAGAGCGATACAAGGGGCAGAAAGTATACGAGGTGGATTTCAAGCACGATGGACAGAATCTGGAGGCGATCATCAGCCTCGACGGCGAGATCATCAAGGTCGATATCGACGATTAAGCCGATTTCAGGCGCAAGTCAGCTCCGCCCCCGCACATTTCGTGTGATGACTGAATTTTAATGCGCCGAGATGTGCACAGTATAAATTCGTTTGCTATGCTCTTTTAAGGTTTCGTTGCAATCTCCTGTAACAAGCTTTCATGCCGGGCCTCAGCAAACAAGAACCAGGCATTCACTTCACCGATTCGAGGAATATTTTATTCCGCAAGCCTGAAGATAAACTGAGGATTAGTGCATGCGAAACCTGTTCCCGTTAATTGGAGTGTTAAGCCTGGGATTCACCTTCCCGGCCGCGGCGGCGGACGGCGCACCGCTGGACACGGCGTTCACGCTGACGTTAGAGCGTACCGAGCTCGATGGCCTGAGCCTGGGCGACGACCCGAGCGAAGACCGGCTGGTCGAACAGGATTTCGAGCTCGAGATCGATCTCAGGTACGAAGTCAACGATCATCTTCATCTATTTTTCATCGGCGGCCTCATCGACGAAACCGAAACGATCGAATCGGTGGGCCGGGAGCAAACCCTGTCAGGACTCGAACGCAAGGAAATCGGTGCAACCCTGGCTTTCGGTGAAAACGTCGAATCGGAACTGACCGTAGGACGCATGGAATTCGC
This sequence comes from Gammaproteobacteria bacterium, assembly GCA_041564355.1. Classification (GTDB taxonomy): domain Bacteria; phylum Pseudomonadota; class Gammaproteobacteria. Next base: position 12,008 of record JBFGQE010000018.1, read on the forward strand.
CAGCACTGGCGAGGGCTGGATGTGGTGGGAAGAAGAGCTCGACGCGATCCGAATCGAATCGAGCTACCGGGATTTCGAAGCAATGCTGGGTTTCGCCCGGGAACAGGCGCGCGAAACCACCGACGACGACTTCATCGATCCCGAAATCGACGGGCTGGAACGTTTGTTGGCCAGCCTGACCTGGGAATTCGGCAGCGACCAGTCGCTGCAGTTTTACTACCTGGACCAGGCTGACGATTCGCGCTCGTTTAACGTCGGTGATTTCGAGGATGCGCGAAAAATCGACGAGATCGACGCGGACCTGACCTGGACCGGGATCAGCTATCTCGGCGGTTTCGATATAGACGAGATCGGCGAAATCGAAGTCGAACTGCATCGCGCTCGCGTATCGGGCGACGAAACGCTGTACGAATTCGGCGACCCGGACATGGGGCAGGTCGAGATCGAGGAACGCGAGGAAGGTCGCGTCAGCGGCACCGCATCGAGCCTGTTCCTCGGTTGGCGCCCGGCCGCGCTCGGCGACTGGCGCTTTACCCTCGGCCGGGTGACCGGCTCCGGCGACGGCAACCCGGACGATATGCGCGACAAATCCTACCGGCAAAACGGCTTGCAGGGCGAAGCCGAAATTTACGGCGAACTGTTCCAGCCGGAGATTTCCAACCTGGCCATACGTTCCTTCGGTGTCGAGTGGGACGGCTATGACGGGGTCAGGCTGGCCCTGACGAGGTTCGACTATCGCCAGGAGGAGTTGGCCGATGAAATGCGCGATGTCAGTATCGAAACCGACCCCGACGGACTGAGCAAGAATCTCGGCAGCGAGATCGACCTGGTCGCGACGATTACCACCGTGCCGGACCTGGAGATCATCGTGATCTTTGCCGAGTTCGATCCCGGCGCGGCTTACGCAGGCAACCAGGGCGATACCAGCCGCTACGTCGCGATCGAGCTGGATTACGAGTTTTAGGTGACGCCGGACGCGGGTCTAGCCGTGCACCGATGCATGCAGCCCGGAAATCGTGACCATGAAAGTCTGCTTGTTGTCGAGCTGCAGTTTGACATCCAGCTGCATGATCCTGGCCAGCGCGTCGACCAGGGTTAACCCCAGCCCCGAGTGGCCGTTGGCATGGTGTGATTTTTGTTTGCGCCAGAAGCGGTCTTTCATGTGCACGATATCCTCGGGCTTCAGGTCGATCGACGCGTTTCTGACTTCGAGCACCACGTTTTCATTGCGGATCTCGGCGGACAGGTGTATTTCGGCGTTATCCGGGCTGTAACTGACCGCGTTGACGAACAGGTTGCTCAGGATCATGCCGAGCTTCTCGCGATCGGTGCTGATGACTAACCCGGGTGGAATATTCTTCACCAGCGTCTTGTCGGCATTGCGCCCGTTAACGGTGTGCCGCCAGACTTCGTCACAGTAATGCTCGAGCTCGATATCCTCGGGGTCGCTGCGCAGCAGCCCGGCCTCGGAACGCGCCAGTTCGAGCAACGTGATCACGACCTTTTCCATTTGCCCTGAAATTTCGCCGACATCGTTAAAAAACGAGGCTACCTGTTCTGGGTCCTCCGGGACCATCTTGCCGACCTCGGCCAGCGTCTTCAGTTCGGCCAGCGGCGTGCGCAGTTCGTGCGCGACGTTCGCCGAGAATCGCTTTTCGCGCTCGAAGGCGGACTGCAGACGCTCGAGCAAGTGATTCAGCTGATCTTCGATCGGTGCGAGTTCGACGCTTTGTTTCCCCTCGTGGGTCAGGCGAGCGTCGAGACTCGACTCGTCGATCTCGCTCACCTGCTTCGCCAGACTCGATAGGGGAGACAATCCACTGCCAATCAGGCGCCAGACGAGGTACCCGGCCAGCGCGAGTACGATCAGGACAACGCCGAAAATGGTAAACCCGATCGCGAACAGGGTATCGTCGAGCGATTCGCGTTCGCGTGCGAAAACCAGCGTAACCGGTTTATTTTCGGGCATCTCGCCGAACTCTTCTTCCTCGTCGTCTTCTTCCTCGACGCGCGGCATGAAATTGATTTCGATCAGGCGCCCGGCGCGGCCGTCCTCCAGGGTCAGATCCGCGTAACGATGGTTGCCGAGCGCGACGCCGGTTTTCGGCAGGTCGGCATCCTGCAGCGAGGGCGACTTGAGCAATAGCTCGCTGCCCCGTCCCCACAGCTGGTAGTACTGCAACGACTCCCCCTCTACGAACTCGAGCATCACGCCTTCCTCGGCGAAGTCGAACTCGAGCCCCTCTTCGTCCAGCTCGGTCAATGAAATCAATGCCTGCGCCTTGTCGAAGAGCGCAGCGTCGAAAACCCGCTCGACGTGGCCCGCGACGCGCAAGTAGAGAAACACGGCAGCCAGGGTCAGCACGATCACCATACTCGCTATGATCGTCAGGTTGAGCTTGTTGCGGATCGAATACATCGTCGCCTATTCGATCAGGTAACCGAATCCCCGTCGGGTTTTGACCAGTTTCGGCGCGCCGGCGGACTGCAGGCGTTTGCGCAATGCGCTGATATGCGCCTCGACGGCGTTGCGCGTGACATAGCTGTTTGCGTCGTACAGCTGGTCGATCAACTGATCGTGCGAAAAGACGCGACCGCGGCGGCGCGCGAGAAATTCGAGCAGGCGGTATTCGTGCGGAGTCAACGCGATCGGCGCATCGGCGTAGCTGACCTGGCGTGCTACCGAGTCGACCTTGATGCCGTCGATTTCGACCACCGGGTTCTTGACCCCGGAGCGGCGTCTATTCAACGCGCGCAGGCGCGATACCAGCTCGTCGAAGGAGAAGGGTTTGACCAGGTAATCGTCAGCGCCGAGATCGAGGCCGCGCACGCGGTCCTCGGTCTGGTCGTTGGCGGACAGGATCAGCACGTGACAATCCTTGCCGTCGCCGCGCAGGCGGGACAATACGGTCAGGCCGTCAATCTTCGGCAGCATCAGGTCGAGAATCACCGCGTCGTACTCGTTCATTGCGATGTACGAAAGCGCCTCTTCCCCATCGAATGCCTGGTCAACGGCGAAGCCCTGCTTTTGCAGGCCGGTCGCCAGAGAGCGTTGCAATCGCTCGGAATCCTCTACGAGTAATAGTTTCATAAACTGTTCGAACTCCCATCCAGTATACTACTGTCGGTGGTCGATGCCGATTTACCCGGGGCAGCATTTCCCTAATATTAATCAGCCTAGGCTAACTATCTGAAATTTCGCTGAAGAACGAGTCCGATCATGTTTTTTGTAACGCGCATCAAACACCTTCCGGTCTCGGCGCGCGGCCGGGCATACGCAGCGATTTTCGCCCTCGCTGCCCTGGTTGCGCCGCTTGCGGCTGACGAAGTTATGCCGTTGATCGACGTGCACGTGCATTACAACGAGGACGCCTGGAGCGTGATTTCGCCAGGACGGGCGGTCGAGTTGTTACGCCAGGCCGGACTCGACAGGGCGCTGGTGTCGAGTTCGGGCGACACCGGAACGCAGCGACTGCACCAGCTGGCGACGGAGCTCGTAGTGCCGGTATTACGACCTTATCGGGGCCGTGGCGAACAATCGCGCTGGATGTACGACGCCTCGGTCTCGGACATGCTGACGCAAAAAATCGAAGCCGGAAATTACGCCGGAATCGGTGAATTTCATGCCGATGGCGAACAGATAGATCTGCCCGTGATCCAGCATGTCATCGCACTCGCACGGCGCCACGGGATGTTTCTGCACGCGCACGTCGACGTCGACGCGGTCGAGCGCATTTTCCGCGCTGATCCACAGGCACGGGTACTCTGGGCGCACGCCGGATTCGAGGATCCGGCGACCATCGGGGTGCTAATGCAGAAGTATCCTAACCTTTGGGCGGACCTGTCGTTTCGCGAAGAAATCGCTTTTCGCGGCAGCCTCGATAACGACTGGCAACGCTTATTCGAAGCGTTTCCCACGCGCTTCATGCTCGGCAGCGACACCTATACCCCGACGCGCTGGTTTTACCTCGTCGAGCACGCCGACTGGGCACGAAGCTGGCTGGCCGATTTGCCGCGCGCCATTGCCGAGAATATTGCGTTTCGCAACGCCGAAAGACTGCTGCAGCGGAGCAGGTAAATGCGGTGAACCCCGGCCCGGCGCCATATCGCGCCTGCTTTCAGTCCGAGCGGCGGCTATCCCTTTTGGCAGGCTTGTGCCCACCCGGGGAAGGGATTATGCTGGCTCGGGCAGTTTGACGATAAGCGGAGAAATCATGAAAAGTTTAACCAAGTTGCTCCTCGCAGCAGTGTTTGTCGTGTCGCCGATACTGGGCGGACAGGCGCTGGCCGAAGGCTACGGCAAGCAAAAGGTGGTCTACCATATCAATTACGATAACCCGAAGCAGCAGGCCGGTGCGTTACGCAATATACAGAATCATATCAACGCGGTAGGCGCGCAGAATCTCGATCTCAAGGTGGTGTTGCACGGCAACGGGCTCGCGCTGCTGCTCGAGCCGGATTCACTGGACAAGCTGAAAAAATTCAAGCACGCCAACGCGGACGAAAACATGACCGCGAAAGTCACCGACCTGAAGGGGCAGGGCGTATCCTTCCATGTCTGCGCCAACACCGTGCGCGGCCGCAAGGTTAACGTCGAGACCGATCTTTACGACGTTGCCAAGGAAGATATCGTCCCCAGTGGCGTGGCCGAGGTCGCCAAGCTGCAGCAAATGGGGTACGCCTACATCAAGCCCTGATCGGCGAAGGCAGCTCGGGTTCCCAGATTACCGACCGCCGGTAACCGTTCGGGTTGCCGGTGAGTCGGGACGTATGGACTCGAAGATCATCATTGCGGAGAAAGCCAGAGATGTATAGACCCGGGCTCGCGTGGCCGTTGGTTTTACTTTCGATTCTGTATGCCGGCCTATCCCAGGCCTCGCCCAACTTCAAGAACCTGAAAACCGATGCTTTCCAGACTCTGGAAGACTACCAGCGTGACAGCAAATGGCTGGTGGTCATGATCTGGGCCTCGGACTGCGAAATTTGCAAGCGCGAGGCAGGCTCCTACCAGCGGTTTCATACGCGCAGTGAGCAAATCGCGACGCGGGTCATCGGCCTGACCCTGGACGGCAGTGAGAGAGAAGCCGACGCGCGCAAGTTCGTCGCGCGGTACGGGCTCGAGTTCGACAACCTGCTCGCCGAGCCGGAAACCGTGATGGCCTATTACCAGTTGCTGACCGGCAGTCGCTGGGTCGGCACGCCGAGCTTTCTCGTGTTCGGGCCGGAAGGTGAATTGATGGCCAAGCAGGCCGGCGCGGTCGAGCCCGAAATCATCGAGAATTTTATCGCCGCTAACTCCACCGGGTCGTAATCATGCACACTTTGTCGAGGCTGCTGGTCGCAGCCGTCTGTTACCTCGGATTTCTGCCGGCCTATGCGGCGGACTACCCCGACGTTCCTGTCGAGATGAAACCGATCCGGGTATCCGAACACTGTTATTACGTGCAGGGGATAAGCGGTGTCGCCACCGATAACTATGGTTTCGTGTCGAACGCGGCATTCGTGGTGACCCCGGAAGGCGTGGTCGTATTCGACAGTCTCGGCACGCCGCCGCTGGGTGCAAAATTACTCGCCGCGATTCGCTCGGTCAGCTCGGCGCCGATCAAGCGGCTGTATATCAGCCACTACCATGCCGACCATATGTACGGCACCCAGGCCTTTGTCGAGACCGGCGCCGAAATCATCGCCCCGACCGGGGCGCAGCGTTACCTCGAGAACGAAGTGGCGGAGCAGCGCCTCAACGAGCGGCGGCGCAGTCTCGCGCCATGGATCGACGAAAATACCCGCATCGTGCTGCCGGACCGGTTTCTCGACGGCGAGGAGCACATCCAGTTGGGCGACGTTTCCCTGCGCGCGGTCAACCTCGGTAGCGCGCATTCCGACGGCGATATGGTGCTCTACGTGGAGACCGACGCGGTGCTTTTTTCCGGCGATATCATTTTCGCCGATCGAATCCCGTTTCTCGGCAGTGCGAACTCGGCCAGGTGGCTGGAAATTCTGCAACAAATGGAAAAAACCGAGGTGCGCGCGATCGTCCCGGGCCACGGCGCCGCGGCCAATAACCCGCGCCAGATCGTGTCGCTTACCCTCGAGTATCTCTCCTTCATGCGCGCCGCGATGCGCCAGGCCGTGATCGACTGGATACCCTTCGACGAGGCTTACGAGGCAACCGACTGGGGAGATTTCTTCGAATACCCGGCATTCCTCGAGGCAAATCGTCAAAATGCTTATGGTGTCTACCTGTCGCTGGAACAGGAATTGATGCAGGAACAGTAGGCGGACGGTCTCAGGGATTCAGCATTTCCCAGATCACCGGCAGGATCGACGCGACCAGCAGCAACGCCATCGCGATATTGAAACGTTGCAAATGCTTCGGCTCGCGCAGGAAGCGTTGTAACCCGGCGCCGAAAACCAGCCACACGCCGGCGCAGGGGAAGGTGATCAGGGCGAAGCTGATGCAGACGATAACCACCTGCAGAAAAAAATTGTCACCCAGTGACGTGTAGGCCGCCAGTGCGCTGCTGCCCATGATCCAGGCTTTCGGATTAACCCATTGAAATGCGGCTGCCTGCCAGAAATTGATCGGTCGGGACTGCTCGACCTGTTTGACCCCGGTGCGCGTGGTTGCGATTTTCCAGGCGAGGTAAAACAGGTAAACGATGCCGATAATCTTGATCACCTCGTGCAGCAACGGGTAAACCTGGAACAACGCGCCGAAGCCCATCCCGATCAGCGCGAGCATCACCGGGAAACCGATGCAGATACCGAGCAGGTGGGGCAAGCCGCGGCGCACGCCGAAATTGAGCCCGGTGGTGGTCAGCATGACGTTGTTCGGGCCGGGCGTGATCGCGGCGATGATGCCGAATACCAGGAACGAGATAAACAGTTCGAGTTCGATGCTTATATCCCGTTCAAGCCCTGTGGAAAGTCATCCCGCAACGCGGATCGCCGCAACGCGGGCAAAGGCAGGCCGCGCGCAACCAGATTCCAGGTTATCTGCTGACATGACCGTCGCGCCAGCGTATCTCGACCGCGTCGCCGTGGCTGGCAACCCTGTCGACGCGCGGGTCGGGTTCGCGGGCGGTCATCGGTGGCTGTTTTCGAACATTCCCGCATGATTCAATATTGTTTGTGCAAAGGCAATTCGATTTTACCCGGCAACAGGCTAGACTGCGCGTTTAGCCAGCGCGAGGATTCGAGATCGTGCCCACCAGTGAGGAATTGCTCGACGTGGTCGATGCCGAGGACCGGGTTGTCGACGTCAGGACCCGGGGTGAAATCCACGCCCTGGGCCTGATGCATCGTGCCATCCATGTTCTGTTGTTCAACGCTGCCGGCGAGGTTTTCCTGCAAAAACGCTCGCTGAGCAAGGATGAAAACCCGGGATTATGGGATACCTCGGCGGCCGGACACGTCGACAGCGGCGAGGATTATCTCGACTGTGCGCGCCGTGAAATCCGCGAAGAACTGGGCATCGAAGCATCGGGCGAGCTTGAATTCCTGTTCAAACTGCCGCCGTTGGCGGATGCAGGGAACGAGCATAGCAAGGTGTATCGTTACCGCTTCGATGGACCGCTGAACCTGCAGCCCGACGAGATCGACGATGGAACGTGGTTAGCGCCCGAGGCGCTCGATGCGCGCGTCGATGCGGACGATCCGTCTCTGACCGACGTGTTGCGCCAGGTCTGGCGACGATTTAGAGAAATGCGTCACAAATCGGGGCAAAAAGCCGGATAACCCCGTTATTTTCGTTTTCGAAATTAATGTTTTAGCCTTTATTGCCGTAAATCAAAGTTGACTATATTGTTATTTAACATATAGTTATATCGATTATTTAATATGATTTAGAGAAAAAAGGGCTAAGTATGGAACAGTTAATCTCGATCGCGACCGCCTGGTGGGAAACCCTGGC